>JADGDA010000329.1 GCA_015228695.1 Alphaproteobacteria bacterium | reverse complement strand
ATTGCGATAGGTCGCATTCGCCACCTTACCACCGGCATAGCCAACGCGAGTCGCGCTCACGCCGGGAAAACGGCGCAAAATATCCTGCATGCCCCAGAAGCAGCCGCCAGCAAGAACGGCGCGTTCAGTGGTCATCGGCTCATCCTCTTGATTGATGTAAGCCCCATATCCATCAGTCGCCGCCATGGCTCGTGTTCGGGTTGTTGAAGACGAAGCTCCCCCCCGTCGTTCCTTCGCGAAAATCCATTTCCACACCGGTCAGGAACAGCATGGCGTGGGGAGCGATGAAAAGCTTGATGTCCTTGTCCTCGAATACGTTCTCACCGGGCTTGTGCTCGGTGGCGAACTCCAGCACGTAACCGATGCCGTTGCAGCCAGCCGGTTTGACCCCGATGCGCAGACCAAGCGGCGATGGCATGCTCTGAGACAATAGGTTTTTGACGTGCTTGGCGGCGGCGTCGGTCAGAGTGATAGGCTGAACGGTCATGATTCCTCGCTAAAACATATTAAGCACACTCCGCGCACGGATCGTTTATACGATCCGAGGTTCTGGTGTATACATGCCACTTCCTTTTCTTGCGAGGCAGCTCCTTACGCCCAAGCGAAAATTCTCTTGCGAGAATTTGACTTCGGCCATCAAACCGCTAATCTCCGGGAAAATGGAGAGGGGACGGGCATTATCTACCGATGCCGTCAGGTCATCGACTGTGGAGCCTTAATCAATGAGCACAAAGGAAAATCTGAAGAGCGCCTTTGCCGGCGAAAGTCAGGCCAATCGAAAGTACCTAGCCTACGGCGAGCAGGCCGCCAAAGACGGCTTTGCTCAGGTGGCCAAGCTGTTCCGCGCAGTGGCTGCCGCCGAGACCATCCATGCCCATGCCCACCTCAGGGCGCTGGACGGTGTCAAGGGCACCGCCGAAAATCTGACGGACGCCATGGCCGGTGAAAAATACGAGTTCACCGAAATGTACCCGACGATGCTGGAAGCAGCCAAGGCTGAAGGGCATAAGAAGGCCGAGAGATCGATGTCCTACGCACTTGAGGTCGAGAAGGTCCACTACGGTTTGTTTCAACAGGCGCTGGACGCGGTTAAGGCCGGTAAAGACCTGCCTGCGGCGGCTGTTCTGGTCTGCCCGGTCTGTGGTCATACCGTTGTTGGCGATCCCCCAGACGAATGCCCCATCTGCAAGGCCAAGGGTGACAAGTTCACCGCAGCCATGTAGATCTGGAGAATAAGCCCTCGGGGTGTTCCCGTTGACGTTCCGAGGTTAGCTGCATACATGCCAACTTCATGGGGATCCCAATGACAAGTATAAACCTCTCATCAGCAAAACAATTGGGGGATCAATCTGTAATTATTGTCGGGAGCGGTATGGCTGGCTACAACTTGGCTCGCGAACTGCGCCGCCGCTCGTCAGAGGTTCTTATTACCATTGTGACCGCTGACGGCGGCGAGGTCTATACTAAGCCCCTGCTGTCCGCCGCACTATCCAAAGGGTACACACCGGATAATCTGATTCAGAAGCAGGCTGCCGCTATTGCCGATGAGCTGGGCATCACGATCCGGACCCGAACCAGGGTGGTTTCTATCAATCGCTCTATGCAACGTCTGGACCTGAATGATGGATCCTCATTATCTTTCGATTGGCTGGTCCTGGCTTTGGGTGCCGATCCTCGTGTTTTCCCTGCTACGGGATCGGACTCGGTTGGGATCGCCACCGTCAACGATCTCGACGATTATCGGGCGTGGCGAGAAAAAATCGGTCGGGATGGCCGTATCCTGTTGATCGGAGCAGGACTGATCGGATGCGAGTTCGCCAATGATCTTGCCAACACTGGCTTTAAAGTGTCGATTGTTGACCCCGCTCCGTGGCCCCTGGCTCGCTTGCTGCCGAAGGAAATCGGGAACATGCTAACCGAGGCCCTCGGATCGGTCGGCGTTAAGCTTCATCTGGGCCACTCTGTTGCCCGTTATGAAACGAACGGAACAGGCTACATTGCGTATTTGGATGACGGAGCAGCGGTGTCTTTTGACCACGCCCTTTCGGCCGTGGGACTGACCCCACGCACCCGTTTGGCAGCTGACGCAGGTCTCGAAGTGCGAGCCGGGATTGTTGTTGATCATCTGCTGCGTACTAGCGATCCAGCGATTTATGCCATCGGCGACTGTGCGGAAACGAAAGCTGGCCTTCTTCCCTTCATCGCTCCGCTGTTGGCCGAAGCACGCGCCCTGGCGGCCACGTTGATCGGCGAAGAGACGCCGTTGTATCTTCCTGCTCTGCCAGTGGTCGTCAAGACAGCAGCCTTTCCGCTTGTGGTCTGCCCCCCCAAGCCTGGAGCGGACGGCACGTGGACAGTGACAAGTGAGGCTGAGAGTGCTGTAGCCGTCTTCCATACCCCACAAGGTCAAAAGATTGGGTTTGCCCTGGCTGGAACGGCCATTGGCCGGCAAAATGATATGGCAAAACAGATGCCAGAGCTTCTGTCCCTACACGCCTCACCGCCTAAGTCCGGTGGCGAGCAGTTGGCCGAGACCTGGGTGTGCAACGCCTGTGGCTGGATATATGATTCACATGTAGGAGATCCGGATGGGGGCATCAGGCCGGGCACTGCCTGGGCCGATATTCCTGACGATTGGGTCTGTCCTGTTTGTGGAGTGGGCAAGTTCGACTTCACTATGAACGTATGAGGGAATCTGAGATATTTTGTAAGCGTCCTTCACAGCCTACCTCGGCAGGGAAGGCGCACCCTGATAGCAATCTCGTGCGCGCGTGAAGGGGTCAGGACGAGCCTGGCACCGGGATTGTGGTGGGAGGCTTCCAGT
>JADGDA010000328.1 GCA_015228695.1 Alphaproteobacteria bacterium | reverse complement strand
AGAACCTCGGCCTGGGCGGTGTAGAGGCGCTTGGCCGTGTGGAGGTAGATAATCGTCGGCCCGAGCACGGCCAGCATGCAGCCGAGAACAACCCACTTGCCGCGCCGCAAGACCCCCAATGCCCAACGAAATCGCTTTCGGAACAGTTCCGGGTTCTGCTGCTCAAGCACGGTCGCCAAAATGGTCAGTCCACCCCGATACCGTTCATGCCGCTAATACTGCGCGCCCAGGCGAAACATGGCCGTGTTCTGGACAAAGCCGCCGCCGTCGGTGTTCGACAGCTTGTGCCGGGTGCCCACCTCCCCCTCAAGATAAAAATTGGGGGTGAACAGATAGGTGCTCCGCAGCAAGCCGTTATGGGTCTTGGTCTTGATGGAGCCCCCGATCTGGTTCTCCATCGCATAGCCGGCCACCCCGCCGATGAACCAATTGCGCATCAGTTCGTGGCGCACCATGACCGTCGCGGCGGTTCGGACCAGGGACGAGACGCCGGTTGCGGTGCTCTCCTCGACCGAACGCTCAAGGGTGGGCACGATGGTGGTCAGCCGGGTCGGCGTCCAGTTGAAGGAGGCCTTGACGAAGGGGCCGTGTGAATCGCGGTACCGGCCGTCGGCATAGTCCTGGCGGAAATACCCCAGAAGGAAATCGCCCCGGACGAGGTCGGAGAGATCGACCCCAAGACCGCTGCTGGCCCGCCACCCCATGCTGTCCCTGTCGGTATCGGCCCCGTCTCTCTTGTGCTGGTAGACCCTCTGGTTCAAGACGCCTTCCAGAAGGGCGGAATAGCCGGGCCTGAATTCATAGGACTCACGCAGTTTCTGCTCGTACTCCGTGCGGTTGCGGAAATGGTTGGCCGCGACGCCGGTCGATTTCCCCACGTCCTCCCAATCCCGATTGACCACGGTGACCCCGAGAACCGAGGTGAGCTGGCCCGTCACCATGGCCCCCGAGCCATTGAAGGTGAGGTAGTGGTACTCGGTGGGGATGTTGCCGCCCGAATTATCGGGGCTGCCCCTGTCCTCGTTGTCGCGGACGTAGGAGATCATGGCGTTGAGGTTGTCCCGCTCGCCAATATCGTATCGCCCGGAAAGCTGCGCAAAACCGTTGGTGACGCTTTCCTTCTTGTAGCGTCTGAACTCCTTGCGCTCCAGACGGGTCAGGGCCGTGACGGAGTGGCGCTCCATCCTGGAGTTCAAGGCGATTTCGGGACGGATGGCCGTGATATAGTCGCTGACCGCGTCATACTGGGTGGCGAAAACATTGGACAGCCACGTCTCGTCGACCTCCAGTTTCGGCAGCAGAAGAAAGAGCCCCAGATCGACCCCCTTGGGTTGATAGGCGTCGGGGGCCTGAGCCGCGTTGGACTTCTCCAGCACATCCTTGGGAGGAAGCAGTTCCTTTTCCTGCTTCTTCACCGCGTCCGGCGTGCGTCCCGCCGCCTTGGCGTCAGCCTCGGCCTCGGTCTCCGCCAAGCCCAACCGGGGAACAAGGAGTCCAAGGACAACAGCGAGGATCGCCACCAGACGCGGAATAAGCATGAGTCACATCCCCAGTGCAGCGAGGTCGCATGGATACGTTGCCTAGCGGTATTAAATTTCATGCAAATGGTCAAGCCGCACATTGGATCGTGTGTCGGAACGCATGAACTTTCCGGTGCGCGGTGGTGTTTGCTTGGGATACACAACCGAATAATGCCGTGACGACGGCACACGGTAGACCAGCCCTTTGGCAGGCTGTCGCTACGTTTTAACTTATCAACCCGTGGATTGCTGCCGCCCGGAGAGGGTGAAGACCGCGATGGGGCGAAAGCGGTCGCCGCCGGTGGCCCCGGTCACGACGGTCCGGTCGCTCAGACTGCGCGCGTGGGCCAGGATTTTCTCTCCATCCCGAGCCACCGAGAAATGAAGCTCGACGGGAAGCCGGCGCCGCCGCAGCATGATGGCCGCGGCCAGCGCCTGTTGCAGACAGGCGGCATGAAAGGGTGCGTAACGGGCAACGCATGAAACGGCCGTCCCGATCGCGGTCGCATCGGGGTGCGCGGGGCCCCCGGTCGTGGGGCACCCGGTCGTGGGGCAAAGGTCCGATGGCCGATGGGGTTTGGGGTGGAACCCCGCCCAACGGACGGCCACCTGGAACGGGATCGTGGTCAGAAGCCGCGCGGCCAGCAACGCCAAGCCGGCCTCGACCAGGAAACGACGGCGTCGGCCGATGCCGGCACGAGCCTTTGCCGACGGTTGCGCCGACTCGACCAAGCTTGCCGCAACCGTCGCTTTCTCAAAGAGTCCATCGTCGCCTTGACCGCCGGGAAGCCGGGTATTGTCCGGCCCATAGATCGGCGAAATCGGGCCGCCATGAAACGCATGAATTTTCTTGAAACCGGCGGCGGCGGCGGTATCGCTGAAACGGAAATTGGCGTGCCGGATGACCAGGAGCCCCCCCGGCTTGAGACAGCGGGCCAATCCCTCGATGCCCTGCTCAAAGTCGCTGAACCGGATGTAAGGATCACAACGGAACGGTTTGTCCTTCATCAACCCGCCATGACGGAACACCGCCATTGCAAAGACGACGTCATAGCTTTCCGGGACTTGGCCCAAACCCGAGTCGCCCGTCTCGAAGGAGAGGCGCGGATCGCCGCCATCCCGGCGCCAGCGGGCTTCACACCGCCGGATGTTATAGGGATTGACGTCAAGCCCCTTGATCGACGCGGCCGGGAACCAGGACCTCAAGGAAAAGACTTCGTCTCCGGTGGAACAGCCGAAAGACAGGACCCGGCGGCCCGCTCCATCGCCGATCCGGTCCCGCACAAGAGAGAATATCCGCGGAT
>JADGDA010000327.1 GCA_015228695.1 Alphaproteobacteria bacterium | reverse complement strand
TCCCTGGCCGCCTGGGCGCGGGTCACGAGTTCGTCGTGCCGGGCGTGCCCGACCGTCTCCGACATTACACGGAGCAGCATCAGGATCAGAACGCCCAGCAGCACGACGTTCATGATGATGATCGCGCCGCCGGCCCGGTTGCCGGCCCGTGGACGCGCGGGCTCAGGAACGGGAGTGGGCATAGCCGATACGGTTCAGGGTTTCCTCGATTTCCGTCAGAATCGTTGGGTCGTCGATGGTCGCGGGGACCTTGTAGGGCCGGTTGTCGGCGATCTTCTGGATGGTGCCGCGCAGGATCTTGCCCGAACGGGTCTTGGGCAGGCGCTCGACGACGACGGCGGTCTTGAAGGAGGCCACCGCACCGATGCGCTCGCGCACCATGCCCACGACGTCGGCCG
Source organism: Alphaproteobacteria bacterium (assembly GCA_015228695.1). Classification (GTDB taxonomy): domain Bacteria; phylum Pseudomonadota; class Alphaproteobacteria; order Rhodospirillales; family Rhodospirillaceae; genus JADGDA01. The sequence continues at coordinate 2,463 of JADGDA010000327.1, read as the reverse complement.
CGACGCCCTCCGGGTTTCCGTCCGTTCCCGCCTTGAGGACCAGGAAACCGAGGGGAACCTGCCCCTTGGTATCGTCGGCGACGCCGACGACGGCGCACTCGGCGACGCTCTGGTGGTCGGAGAGGATCTCCTCCATGGCCCCGGTCGACAGCCGGTGGCCGGCGACGTTGATGATATCGTCGGTGCGGGACATGACGAAGATGTATCCGTCCGCGTCGATATACCCCGCGTCCCCCGTCAGGTAATAGCCCGGATAGGCGTTGAGATAGGACTGGAGAAAGCGGTCGTCGCGCCCCCACAGGGTGGTGAGGGACCCCGGCGGCAGCGGCAGCCCGCACACCAGCGGGCCGGTCTGTCCGGCCGGGGCCGCCGCGCCGTTCTCGTCGAGGACCCGCACGACCCATCCCGGCACGGCCTTGGTCGGGGACCCGTACTTGATCGGTTGTCTGTGCAGGCCGATGCAGTCGGCGGCGATGGCCCATCCCGTCTCGGTCTGCCACCAGTGGTCGATCACCGGCACCTTGAGATGACGCTCCGCCCATTGGATGGTGTCGGGATCGGACCGCTCCCCGGCAAGGAACAGGGCGCGAAAGCCGGTCAGGTCGTAATGTTTCAGCAGGGTTCCGTCGGGGTCGGCGCGCTTGATGGCGCGGAAGGCGGTCGGCGCGGTGAACAGCGTGGTGACCTTGTATTCCTCGATCATCCGCCAGAAGGCCCCGGCGTCGGGGGTTCCCACCGGTTTTCCCTCGTAGAGGACGGTGGTGCAGCCGTGGAGGAGCGGCCCGTAGACGATGTACGAATGGCCGACCACCCAGCCCACGTCCGAGGCGGCCCAGAAGACCTCGCCGGGATGCATGTCATAAACGTTGCGCATGGTCCACTTGAGGGCCACGGCATGGCCCCCGTTGTCGCGGACGATGCCCTTGGGATCGCCCGTGGTGCCGGAGGTATAGAGAATATAGAGCGGATCGGTGGCCATCATCGGCACGCATTCCGCAGGTCTGGTGTCGGCAACGGCCGTGGCGCAATCGATGTCGCGGCCGGGGACCATGTCCGCCTCGACCTGCGGGCGCTTCACGATGATGCAGGTTTCCGGCTTATGGGCGGCAAGTTCGATCGCCGCGTCGAGCAGCGGTTTGTACGGGATGATCCGTCCGGCCTCGATCCCGCAGGTCGCGGAGACGATCACCTTCGGCTTGGCGTCGTTGATGCGGGTCGCGAGTTCCTGGGGCGCGAACCCGCCGAAGACGACGGAGTGAACGGCCCCGATGCGGGCGCACGCCAGCATGGCGATCACCGCCTCGGGAATCATCGGCATGTACAGGATCACGCGGTCGCCCTTGGTCACGCCCCGCCCCGCCAGCCCTCCGGCGAAGCGGGCCACCTGATCCTTGAGTTCGCTATAGGTGATCGCGCGCTTCGATCCGCTCACCGGGCTGTCGTAGACGAGGGCGAACTGCCCGCCGCGCCCGGCTTCCACATGGCGGTCCACGGCGTTGTAGCAGGTGTTGAGCACCCCGCCGGGAAACCAGCGGTAAAAGGGCGGATGGGAGTCGTCGAGGACCTTGTCCCACTTCCTGTACCAATGGAGGTCCTCGGCCGCCTCGCCCCAGAATCCCTCGGGATCTTGGATCGACCGCTCGTACGCGACGTCGTACGCATTGCTCATGACCATCCCCCCCCGGGGCATTTCCTCTGCGGCACCCTTCCCGGACGGCAGGCAAACACACCGTCCGGACCCGCCGCGCGCGCAGGGAGTCTGCGCCAAACGGCAGGGCTTGAAAAGGGAATTCCGCCCGGGGTGATCGGGTGGACCCGGTCGCGGGCTTCGGCGGTCATTGGAAACGGCCGCCGGGATTACTCGCGGACAATGTCCGCGCGGAGCCCGAGGGCGGCGGCGAGCCGCTCCAGGCGGCGTTCGAAGACGCCGGGAGGAAACGCCGGGTCCCTCCCCCGCAGGGTCAGCACGAGGTGTCCGGGAGCCGGGTCGAGGCGGGTCTGCCGCAGCAGGTGCGGGGCGCCTCCGGACATGGTGTGTCCCAGGCGGAGCGCCAGCCCCAGCACATTCATCCGGCGGAACTGTTCCTCGTCCAGAAGCTGGCGCGCCTGCCGCGCCGGGTCGCCCGCGTCGTCGCCCTTGTAGCGGATGTAGACGGCGAGAGCCAGGCTTGCCCGGTCCCGGTGATCCAGGCCCATGAACGGCAATCGCAGCACCCGCAGGAAGGCCTGCTCGGCCCGGTAATCGGGATGCTCGTTCCAGAACACGTCTCCCAGCACGCACGCCGCGCGGCGCAGTCTCCGCTGGGACGGGGTCTCGCCCGCGAACAGGGGCGAGGTCCAGTCCATCAGCTCCTCGCCATGCTCGGCAAAGCGGCCGGCGCATTGGACCATGTGCAGGCAGGCGCTGATCAACGGGTCCTCGCGGCGGATTCGCGGCGGCATTCTTTTGTAGAATTCCCCCTC
>JADGDA010000326.1 GCA_015228695.1 Alphaproteobacteria bacterium | reverse complement strand
TATCTGCCGCAGGACCTGAGCTTCCGTGACGGCCGGGTGCATGCCAAGGCGCGTCCCCTCGCCGTGCGTCGGGAGCGGGGCAACCATTACGACCTCGGCACGGCGGGAGACGTGGACCTCGCGACCGTGGACGTGGTGCTGATGCGCCAGGACCCGCCGTTCGACATGGCCTACATCACCGCGACCCACCTTCTGGAGCACATCCACCCGCGCACCCTGGTCGTCAACGACCCGATCCAGGTGCGCAACGCCCCGGAAAAGCTGTTCGTCACCCACTTTCCCGACCTGATGCCCCCCACCCTGATCACCGCGAACCGCGAGGAAATCCTTTCCTTCCGCAACCAGCACGGCGACATCATCATCAAGCCGCTGTTCGGCAACGGCGGCGCGGGGGTGTTCCACCTGACCCCCGGCGACGAGAATCTGAACGCGCTGCTCGAACTGTTCACCAAGCTCTACCGCGAGCCGGTGATCGCGCAGAAATACCTGCCCGAGGTGCGCGAGGGCGACAAGCGGATCATCCTGATCGACGGAGTGGCCGGGGGAGCGGTGAACCGGGTCCCCCGCTCCGGCGAGGCCCGGTCCAACCTGCACGTCGGCGGCCGCGCCATGAAGGCGGCCCTGACCAGCCGCGAAATCGACATCTGCGAGGCCATCGGCCCGTCGCTGCGCCAGAGGGGGCTCGTCTTCGTCGGCATCGACGTGATCGGCGGCTATCTGACCGAAATCAACGTGACCTCGCCCACGGGAATCCAGGAAATCAACCGCTTCGACGGGGTGACCCTGGAAACGCTCGTCTGGGACGCCATCGAGCGGCGCCTGTCCAAGTCACCCCACCCTTTCTCAGCCCAATAAGACCGGCGGCACGACGGGCGTTTCTCCCGTCAGAGACCGATGGCCTGCCTGTAGAGGGTGAGCAGTTCCTCCTGCTCCTCGCGTTCGCTCGCCTCCATTTTGCGGAGGCGGACGATCTGGCGCATGACCTTGGTGTCGAACCCGGCGCTCTTGGCCTCGCCGTAGACATCCTTGATGTCGTTTTGCAGGTTGGTCTTTTCCTCTTCCAGGTGTTCGATGCGCTCGATAAGGGAGCGCAGCCGATCCGCCGCGATGCCGCCTACGTCTTCCGTCATGGCCGTTCTCCCTGCTTGCCGAATCCGGCGGGAGGATAACGGCCATGCTCCGGCGAAGCAACCACCTATGGCCCGAAGGCGGAGGCCCCGTCGGCGGGAAATGTCCGATCATTTCCCGCCGCGTCGTGGCTACCAGCGAGGGAAGCGATAGTTCACGTGGCAGGCGGTGCACGTGTCGGCCAGGGTGTCGAAGCGATCCAGCGCGTCCCGGGTCAACCCGCCGCCGTCGGCCCCCCATTCGCCATTATCCCACGGCCCGCGAAGGCCATGGGGATAGGCGGGGACCCACGCCCGACCCTCGGCATAATCGTCGGCGGTCGGCCGTTTCTCCAGGGCGTCGGCGAGGTCTCCGGCCGCCGTCTTCAGCGCTTCGGCATTGTTCTTGAAGCTGTCGAAGTCCTCCCACATCCAGGGGGTGGCGCGGGAGCCCGGGGCGACGCTGCCCGGAGCGTACAGCCGCCACAGGTTCTCGCCGGCGCCCGCTTCGACCGTGCGCGCCAATTTGGTCGCCTCACGCCGGTCGAACCCACCACGGCCGTCGAACATCAGGCTCAGCCGGCGCATGGCGGAGCCGTGATCCCGCATCAGGTTCTTGCGCTCGAAGGTCATCCGGCCGGCGTCACCCCGTTCCGGCTCCCCGTAACCTCCCCACGGGCCGCCCCAGGGCCCGCCCCACGGGCCGCCCCAGTACTGGGCGGCGGCGCCTCCGGCCGCGAAAAGCCCCAGCCCCAACGCGCAGACTCCGGCGACGATGTTTCGATTCAGCCTTTTCATGTCGGCCTCCTGCGAATATCCACCGCACCGCGGCGGGCGCCCGCTGCGATGCAGCATGAACGTCGCCCATCCTACTCCGAAACACGCGGAAATTCCACGGATCCCCCTGGGGGTGACGGCTTTTCCAAGGAGAACCGAATGACCCTGGCGCCGGAAGGTTACCGGGATGGTGGTGGATTGATCGGGACGAAGGGCAGGGCTCCACCCGGAATCATGGTTTGGGGCAAGGTCCCGTTCCATTTCTCGGCGGCGGTGAGCGCGACAAGGTCCGGGTTGTCGCGCAGCGCTTCGGAGCGGGCCTTGATCGCGCTCGCCTCGGCCTCGCCCTGGAGCCGGATCGAACTGGCCTGCGCGCCGGCCCGCATCAGGGTGGCGTCCGCTTCCGCCTGGGCCTTCGTCCGCACGATATCGGCCTGGACTTTTTCCCGTTCCCAGTTCTGGGACAGCTTCGCGACCTCGACCTCGGCTTTCATGCGCTCCTCGATGGAGCGTTCGTATTCGTCCGAGAAGTCCACGTTTTCGAGCTGCACGCTTTCGATCACGATGCCGTTGGGGCCGACGGCCTCCTGGATGGAATCGAGAACCGCCACCACCAAGGCGTTGCGCTGGGTCACCACGTTGACGGCGGTATACTGGCCAAAGACCGCCTTGGCGCGGTCGGGGAACTTGGGCGCGAGGACGGTGTTAACCGCCTCGTCGACCGAACGGCCGAGGGAGGAATAGACGTCCCTGACCCGGGTGGGATCGACGTGAAAGTTGACGCTCCAGGTCGTGGTGGCAGCCTGAATGTCCTTCGAGTAGGCCATCACCGGCGAATAAAGGGTCTTATGCGTGCGCACGCTCATGGGCACGATGTCGTCGAGAATGGGGATGCGGGCATGGAGGCCCGGACTTTTGACGTCGATGACCGCGCCGTTGCGCAGGACCACCGCCCGTTCGCCCTCGTCCACCGTGTAGAGGGGGAA
>JADGDA010000325.1 GCA_015228695.1 Alphaproteobacteria bacterium | reverse complement strand
GAAGATGCCGAGGACGATGGTGACCCAGGTGCGCAGGCTGAGCGACGTCAGGTAGCCGTTGTCGATGAGGGTCCAGATCAGGGCGACGAAAAATGCGACGGTCACCAGAAGCCCCATGGACCGCAGCGCCCGGAAGGTCGCGAACACGAACGTCAGATGCAGAATCAGCAGCCCCGTGCCCACCAGAACCTTGAGCGACCACCGCGCGTCGTCAAGGTCGATCAACCAATGGGCATACGAATAACCGCTCGGGTTATAGGTGGCGAACACGATCAGCAGCGCCATGAGCCACCGCTGCAACAGATGGGGATAGCTGAACTCCGTGCCGGCCATCGTCCTTCATCACCGCCTTTGTTGCGTCAGAGCCGCCGTGACCTCTTAGAGACAGACCCTCACCGCGCGAACAGCCTGCGGGCGAATTTGGTTTGCGCATCGCAGGGCAGAACTTGCACCTTCGAATACAGGGCCTTCTGACTGTCATAGGGATCCGGCGCCAGAATGTCCACATACTTCATCCGCTCCCGGACCTCCGCGTGCTGCGAGGCGGTGTCGGTGATGCGGTAAGGGATGATGAACGGACCCAGCACCATGTACTGTGCCAGCATGGTCGCCACCCGCCCCGCCGTGTCGCGGGCCGACGAGGGGCCGAAAAAGGGCATGACCACATAGGGCCCCGACGGAACGCCGTAGGTGCAGAGGACCTCGTCCAGAGTCCGCACCACCGGGGGGAAGCCGAGGCTGTCGGCTTGATCGTAGTAGCCGAGCAGCCCGACGGTGCTGTTGATGGCGAACCGCGCCGAGCTTGTGCCGGCATCGGCCAGGGACCCTTGCAGCAGGCTGCTGCCGACGGTAATCGGCTCGCGCAGATTGGCAAAGACGTTGCGCATCCCATCCTGGACGGAGGGCGAGGCGTGGGCCTGATAGTAATCCGCGACCGGATCGAGAATCTTGTCGGTCACGATCTGGTTCGCGTCGTGGATGGCGCGGTTGATCGTTTCAATGGGATCGTCGATGTGCGGGAGGACGTCCATGCCGGAAGCCTCGTCCTGGCTGGAGGCTTCTTTCCGCAACCCCGCTTGCATCTGGCGCGCCCGCATCTGGATGAGGGTCCGCCGTTCGATCGACGCCATGATCCGGGCCCACCGTCCGTCCGGGGAGGGGGCGGCAACGGCATCCGTCCCGGAGGCCGGGCTCTCGGCCCGGACTGTGTCGCGCGGAGCCGTCGCGCTCCCCAATTCCTGGTGAAAGCGCGCCCGCGAGAAGACGTGCGGCGCGGTCGCCCCGTCCGCCGCCGCCCCGGCGGAGAGCAAACCGAAAAAGGCGGCAACGGTCGCACCCGTCACCAACCGCCACGACGATGGCCGAATATCCATCCGCGCTGACCCTACTCCCTGGGGCGGCATCATACCCGTTGGCCGGAGGAGTCGCCAAGAAAGCTTTTGCGCTCCCCATCCCCGGCGAGGGCGGATCGAGGCTCTTGCCGTCATGGCATGGACAATCCCTTTTTTCCCTTGTTGAGGTAGCGCTTGTTTTTCTGCCCGGTCAGCTTCGTCGTCAGGAAAGACCACGAAACACCCGCCGCCAGCGTGGTGGAAACGACCACCAGAAGAACGGTTTCGATGATCCATTGCAACTGCCCGACGTCCGGCCGCAGCCGGATCACCTCCAGACAGGCGCAGACGGCGATCACGCTGCCGGCAAGCACGCCCCGCCAGCCGATCGAGGACAAAAGCACCTGAAACCCCAACAGATACGCTCCGGTCAGGATGACCCCGGTCGAGGCGAATCCCCAACTCAGCGCATCGGTTCCCGTCGCCCAGTGAAAATAGGAAAAGCGGGACGGATTGTAGGTCGCGAACACGAGAAAAAGACAAGCCAGCCAGCGTCGGATGAAATGGGAAACCATGTGCTCAAGCGCCCTCGGGAGGCCCCTTGTCATGCCGGGGCACGCGGGTCTTATCGTGCCGGGGCACGCGGACCTTATCGTGCCGGGGCACGCGGCACCGCACACCCTTTGCGGATGTAATCGTGGTAGTCGGCGCGCTGCGCCTGATAGGGCTCGACGCCCCCCCCATCGGCGGGAAGATCGCGGGCATAGCGCAGGCTGGCCGCGGAGGCGCTGAGGTCGATCACGAGGTCGGCGGTGGCCACCGCCGGCGAAATCCAGCTCAACAGCCACCATTCGACGGCAAAAAACCCGGCGACCAGCCCCGCGCTGGTGGTGTTGGTGGGGCCGATCAGCGGGAGCACCACATACGAACCGGGAGAGAGTCCCGCCGCACACAGGCCCTCGGCAAACTCGACCTCGCGCCGCCGCAGGCCCAGTTGACTCGCGGGATCAAAGATTCCGCCGAGTCCCACCGTCGAATTGATGAGAAACCGCTGTGTCGATATCAACGCCTGCCGATGATCGTCGGCCATCAGGTTGGTGACGATGAACTCGGGCTCGATCAGGTTGGAATAGACGTTGTGGCCGGCGGTCTTGACGGGGCCGGGAAGCCACTCGCCCAGCACGTCGGCGGTGGGGTTGACCACCGTGTCCACGACGAACCGATTGAAGCCGAAGACCCGGCGATTGAACGCCTCCAGCGAGTCCTCCTCGATGGAGACGGCCTCCCCGCTCTCACGCAAGGCTTCGTAAAACTGACGCCGGGAAAAGGGAGCCGGGCCGTCGACCGGGGCCGCCATCGCGGAACCCGCCGCCAGAAGGGCCGCACAGAGCACACGGACGCCAAGGCGTGACCGCAATCGCTTCCTCCCCGATCGAAACATCCTCGCCATCATTGGGCACAGAATGCGCGTGAGTGTCAACCCGGCCCAAGGCCCAGCCAGGGCAACGCGGCCGCTTCCAGAGGTGTTGCGTCGGGGGGATTTATCG
>JADGDA010000324.1 GCA_015228695.1 Alphaproteobacteria bacterium | reverse complement strand
CTGGCGCGCAGGACGGTGGTTCCTCCCCGCGCTCCCTCGACCACATGAACGTCGAAGCCCTCGGCCGGATCGTCCCGGCGCACGATCCTCACGACCCGCGTCCGGGTCATGACGTCGCACCCCAGACGGACCGCGTCGACGGCGTTGGCGACCACGAGCCGGCAATCGTTGCCCTGGCAATCGGAGTATACCGCCGCCCTGGTGGTCTCCGGGCGCAAGGGCTGGCCGAACGGAGAAGTCCGCAGGTCCACCCACTCGCTTTTCGGCAGGGTCGACTCGCCGCCGAGGTGGTCGTAGAGGAACAGCCCGGCGCGGATGAGCGCGGCGGGCCGCTGCCGGTCGGACAGGGGCAGCACGAACCGCAAGGGGGAAACCAGATGCGGTGCCGCCCGGAGCAGCACCTCGCGCTCCCTCAGGCACTCCCGCACCTGCCGGAAATGATACCGCTCCAGGTAACGCAGGCCGCCATGAACGAGCTTACTGCTGACCGAGGAGGTGGCCGAGGCCAGATCACCCTGCTCGACCAGCGCGACGGTCAAACCGCGCCCCGCCGCGTCGCGGGCGATTCCGGTGCCGTTGATCCCCCCGCCAATGACGATCAGGTCGTAGGCAGCAGGCCGTTCCATCCCCCACCAAGCCCTTCAGCCTGTTCCGTGGACAAGCACACTCCCGACCTGCCACTATGAAGGAGAACCCCGCCGTCCACAACAGAAAGTAAGGTCTTTCAGGGAAGGAAGCCCCCGACCTGACGGTTCCAGAGACGCGCGTAGGCGCCGTCCAGGCGGAGGAGGTCGGCGTGGGAGCCCCGTTCCAGGATGCGTCCGCCGTCCAGGTAATACACGGTCTCCATGCAGGTGATGGTGGACAGGCGGTGGGCGATGGCGATCACGGTGCGCCCGGCCATCAGTTGCCACAGGCTTTGCTGAATGGCGTGTTCGGTCTCGGAATCGAGGGAGGACGTGGCCTCGTCGAGGATGAGGATCGGGGCGTTCTTCAGAAAGGCGCGGGCGATCGCCACCCGCTGGCGCTCCCCCCCCGACAGCAGCACGCCGCGCTCCCCGACCACGGCGTCGTATCCGCCGGCATGCCGCTCGACGAACAGATGGCAGTGGGCCTTGCGCGCGGCGTCGGCGATGGCCTCCCCGGAGGCTCCGGGCAGGGCGTAGGCGATGTTGTCGCGGATCGAGCGGTGAAACAGGCCCGGCTGCTGGGGCACCTCGGCGATGGCTCCGTTCAGGCTGGCCAGGGTCACCGGGGCGATATCCTGCCCGTCGATAAGAATGGAGCCCCGGTCAAGGCCGTGATGGCGCAGCAAAAGCTTGATCAGGGTGCTCTTGCCGGAGCCGGAGGGACCGACCAGGGCCACCTTCTCCCCGGCGGCGATGGACAGGGACAGGCCCTCGAACACCCGTGTGCCGTCGCCGTAGCCGAACGCGATGTCGCGGACCTCGATGGCCCCGCCTTCGACCACCAGGGGACGGGCTTCGGCGGGGTCGGGCAGTTCGTGCGGGCGGGTGACGAGGTCGATGGCCTCGGCCAGATTGCCGACGTGCTCGAACCAGTCCAGCAGGCGGTTGGACAGGTTCCAGACGTTGACCGCCACCAGATTGGACAACGAGAACACCATCACGAAGTCGGCCGCCGTCATCCGCCCGTGGAGGACCTGGTACACCGACAGACCGACGAGAAAGACCTGGAAGACGATGGTGGCGTTGTACTGGATCAGGCGCATCACGATCAGATAGCGCCGCAGCGTCTCCGAATCGCCGCGTTCCCTGGCCAGCCCTCCGGCCAGAAGCCGGCGCTCGCGGATCAGGCCGACGAAGGAGCGGACCAGATCGGCGTTGGAAATGGAATCGACCAGAAGTCCGCTCACCGCGGACATGCTGTCGGACAGCCGGCGCGACAGCACGACGCAGCGGCGGGAGAACAGGACCGACGACACCATGAACAACGCCGTCCATCCCACCAGCACCCCGGCGAACGCCGGATGGGAGGCATAGAGAAGCGCGAGGCCGATGCACAGAATGACCACGATGCGGATGGCGTCGTGGGCGACGATGTCCATGAGGGTCATGCAGGATTCGGGCGCCTGCTTGATTTTCTGGCCCAGGCGGCCGGAGAAGTTGCCCTGGAAATAGCGGGGCGAGTGCTCCATCAGGTAGGAGAACAGATAGGCCTGAACCGCCGAGCGCAGCTTCGGCGCCGTGATCATGTTCACGGCCTCCGAGGCGCGGTTGAACGCAGCGGAGGCGACCCAGAGCCCTCCGAGCACCGAAAACCAGACGATGAGCGCGCGCGGCGTCTCCCCGCCCGCTCCGGCCGGGGGCAGGGCCTGCAACTCCGCGACGATATGGCGGAGCGCCAGGGGCTCCAGGCCCATCAGACCCATGGACAGAACCCCGGTCACCGCGAGCGCGATCACGTTCCACAGAAACCGGTGACGGACGAACAGCAGCACGAAGGACAGGGCGGAGCGGGGGACCTCGGCGCCGGGGAAGTCCCGGAAGCTCAGGTGTTCCGGCCAGGACGGGGCGGTGTCAGGCATCCAGACGCTTTCGCAGCAGGATCTCGGAAAATCCCGCCCCCACGAGATCGGGCAGATAGGAGGCCTCGACGAACCCCTGGGCGTGATAGAACGCCCGCGCCGGCCAATTGAAATTCGACACCGTCGCCCACAGGTTGGTCGCCTCGGCAAGGGTCCGCTCGGAGGTCCAGCGGACCAGGGCCGCGCCGATGCCGCGGCCGGGAAGGGTAACGGCCAGAAGCTCGATATACGGCCCGCGCAGCCAGGGATGGCGCAGGCACAGGACCCCGGCCCGCTGCCCGCCCGCGACGACCGTGAACCGGTGCAAGCCCGGGTCCGGGCGTCCCAGATAGGCGGAC
>JADGDA010000323.1 GCA_015228695.1 Alphaproteobacteria bacterium | reverse complement strand
CCAACAGCCCGAAGGAGGCTACCCGTTCAGCAAGCGGCTTTCAGCCCAATTCCATTTGCCGCGTCGAGGAGCCCTATTTGTTAGCCGTTGGAGATACGACAAGAGTGAGCGTTGCGACGGGTGGGACGCAGGGAAATGCATTGTCAGACGCCGTCCCATCGATATCTTCTGACGGGAGATACGTTGCGTTTCAGAGCAGTGCCTCAAATCTCGTTGCCGGGGACACGAATGGGTTCTCCGATATTTTCCTGCACGATAATCAAACTGGGATCACAACAAGGGTCAGCGTCGCAACGGATGGGACGCAGGGAAACAACGCCTCATACCAACCATCTATTTCTTCTGACGGCCGATATGTTGCGTTTCAGAGCACCGCCACGAACCTTGTCGCTGGGGACACGAATACCACCGACGATGCTTTCCTTCGTGACACCCAAACAGGGATCACAACAAGGGTCAGCGTTGCAACGGATGGGACGCAGGGAAACGCCCCCTCAAGTATTCCGTTCATTTCTTCTGACGGGCGATACGTTGCGTTTTTAAGTAACTCTACCAATCTTGTCGCCGGAGACACAAATGCAGTTAGTGATATTTTTGTTCACCAAGTCAACGCCATCGCGAAAACGCCGACCGTATCGAACGTGACAATACTTGAAGATGCGGACACGGGTCCGATAGCAATAACCCGCGATACGGGATATTCATCCGATACAGCCTTTTATAAAATCACCACCATCACCGGAGGCACGCTCTACAGCAATGCCGGTTACACCACCCAGATCACCAGCGGCAGCTTCGTCGCCTCGGCCGGGGCCACCACCAACGTCTATTTCCGTCCCACCGCCAACTGGAACAGCACCAAGGACGGCAATGCCGGCTTCACCGTCCAGGCCTCGGCCAGCAACGCCGACGGCGGGTTGGGAGGCTCCACAGCAACCTCGACCATCGCCATTACTGCCGTCGCCGACACACTCAGCGTAGCGAGCCCCACCATCACCGAGGACACGGACTCCGGTGCCATCGCCATCACCCGCAGCGCCAACGACGGAGCGGAAACCACCCATTACAAAATCACCGCCATCACCGGCGGCAAGCTCTACAGCGATTCCGGTTACAACAGCGAGATCACTAATGGGACGTTCCTTGCCTCGGCCGGGGCCACCACCAACGTCTATTTTCGGCCCACCGCCAACTGGAACAGCACCAAGGACGGCAACGCCGGCTTCACCGTGCAGGCCTCGGCCAGCAATGCCGACGGCGGGCTGGGCGGGTCCACGGTCGCCTCGGCCATCGCGGTTACCGCCGTTGCCGACACCCCCTCGATCACGGGGGCGACGGCGGATCAGGGCCGGATCAATTCGTCGGGTCTTGTCATTTCCCGTAGCGGCAACGATGGAACAGAAACGGCATTTTTTAAGATCACCGCCATATCCGGCGGGTCTTTGTACAAGCATGACGGCATCAGCCGAATCCATGACGGGGACTTCATCACCTTTGCCGAGGGCAATGCCGGGTTGGGCTTCATCTCATCCGGGGCCGGAAACGGCAGTTTCAAGGTCCAGGCGGCAACAACGAACGGCGACGCCGGATTGGGCGGCAGCGAGGTGACGGCCGACATCACCGTCATTCCGACGCCCAAATCCCCGGTCGTCGTCGCGCCTCCGGCCGCGCCGCCCCCGAGCCCAAGCCCGAGTCCGAGCCCGATCGCTCCTCCGTCGGACGGGATGCCGCCCGCCAAGGAAGCGCCATCCTTGGCGATACTTCCCGGCAACACGTTCACGCGGGGAGATTCCTTGTCGGGCGGTCTGATTTCCGCGTCATCCTCGACTCCCGCCGCGAGCCAGGGGCAGGGGGGCCAAGGGGGACAGGGCCAAGGAGGACAGGGCCAGGGGGGAGCCGCCGGAACCCCGGTCGCCCCCTCCACCGGCGGCGAGGGAACCCCCCGGCAGAATGTGGCGCAGATGGTGGCGGCACTTGCCAAGGACGGCGGTCTGACGCGAGGCGAACAGCAGGCCGTCATCGGTCAGATGCCGACAAAGACCCTGGTCGAGGGGTTGAAGAATGCCGCCGATCCCGCCGGCCGCGCGGCCGGTGCCATCCTCGACAAGGTGGCGAGCGGCAGAGCCCAGATCAACCAGTTCGAGATGAGGCGGGAAATGGCGCGGCAGGGCGTCGATGGCCAGACCATGATGACTTATCTGATGGCCTTCCAGAAGGTGGAGAAGGAGGCGTTCACCCGCGTCGTCCATGGCGCGCTCCAGGACATCGAGGCCAACGCAAGGGTCGCCGATGCGTTCACGGATTCCGGCGATACCCCGGAACAGAGGGAAGCTCGCCCCCTGTTCGATCCCTCGCTCGGGCGCAAGGTGGCGGTGCTGATCGGCGTCGAGAACTATGGAGGCCGCATGCCGAGCCTGAACACGCCCATGACCGATGTTGCCGGGTTGAGCGAAATTCTTCGCGCTCGCATGGGCTATCAAACTATCATCCTCCCCAATGCCAACCGCGACGATATCGTCCGCACGTTAAAAGAGTTGTCAGAACAACTGGGAGAGGATAACAGTCTGATGGTCTATTACGCCGGTCATGGCTATGTGGCCGAGAAAACCGGGGTCGGCTACTGGCTGCCGTCGGACGCGCGGACCGACAGCGCCGATAAGTGGGTATCGACCAAGGATTTATCCAATTTCCTGTCCGGGGTCAAAGCGAAGCAGATTATGGTGGTGTCCGACAGTTGCTATTCCGGCGCGCTGACCCGCGAATACACGTTCACCTCGGAGAGCGCCGGGCTGCCAACCGAGGACGTTTTGGCTCGCCGCTCGGTGACCGTGATGTCCTCGGGCGGGGATGAACCGGTTCAAGACGACGGCTCCGAAGGCCATTCGGTCT
>JADGDA010000322.1 GCA_015228695.1 Alphaproteobacteria bacterium | reverse complement strand
CGCGTCATGCGTCCGGGTGAGCCCCCGACCCTCGACACCGCCGAGGCCCTGTTCCGCAGTCTGTTCTTCGACTCCGAGCGCTACGATCTGTCCGCCGTCGGCCGGGTCAAGATGAACGCGCGCCTGGAACTCCAGGATGTTCCCGACACGGTGCGCATCCTCCGCCGCGATGACATCCTCAGCATCATCCGGGTGCTGGTGGACCTCAAGGACGGGCGGGGAGAGATCGACGACATCGACCATCTGGGCAACCGCCGCGTCCGTTCCGTGGGCGAATTGATGGAAAACCAGTACCGGGTGGGGCTTTTGCGCATGGAGCGGGCTATCCGCGAGCGCATGAGTTCGGTGGACATCGACTCCGTGATGCCCCACGACCTGATCAACGCCAAGCCTGCGGCGGCGGCGGTGCGCGAGTTCTTCGGCTCGTCGCAGTTGTCCCAGTNCATGGACCAGACCAATCCGCTGGCCGAGATCACCCACAAGCGGCGTCTTTCGGCCCTCGGGCCCGGCGGTCTGACCCGCGAGCGCGCGGGCTTCGAGGTGCGCGACGTCCATCCCACCCACTACGGCCGCATCTGCCCGATCGAAACCCCGGAAGGCCCCAACATCGGCCTGATCAATAGCCTCGCCACCTACGCGCGGGTCAACCAGTACGGCTTCATCGAAAGCCCTTACCGCCGCGTCGTCGACGGGCGGGTCACCGACGAGGTCCGCTATCAGTCGGCGATGGAGGAGGGGCGCTACACCATCGCCCAGGCCAATTCTGAGCTGGATTCCGAGGGGCGCTTCGTGCCCGAGCTGGTCAGTTGCCGCCGCAATGGCGATTTCGTGATGGTGCATCCGAGCGAGATCGACTTCATCGACGTGTCGCCGAAGCAGTTGGTCTCGGTGGCCGCCGCGCTCATCCCGTTCCTTGAGAACGACGACGCCAACCGCGCCCTGATGGGATCGAACATGCAGCGTCAGGCGGTGCCGCTGATCCGCGCCGAGGCGCCGTTGGTCGGCACCGGCATGGAAGAGGCCGTGGCCCGCGATTCGGGCGCGTCCATCGTCGCGCGCCGTTCGGGTCTGGTGACCCAGGTGGACGCCACCCGCATCGTCGTCCGCGCCACCGAGGAAACCTCGTCCTCGGCTCCGGGGGTGGACATCTACCGCCTGTCCAAGTTCCAGCGCTCGAACCAGAACACCTGCATCACCCAACGCCCGCTGGTGCGGGTGAGCGATTTCGTCAAGAAAGGCGACATCATCGCCGATGGCCCCTCCACCGAACTGGGCGAGTTGGCGCTCGGGCGCAACGTGCTGGTCGCGTTCATGCCCTGGAACGGCTACAACTTCGAGGACTCGATCCTGATTTCCGAGCGCATCGTCCGTGACGACGTGTTCACCTCGATCCACATCGAGGAATTCGAGGTCATGGCCCGCGACACCAAGCTCGGCCAGGAGGACATCACCCGCGACATTCCCAATGTCGGCGAGGACGCCCTCAAGAACCTGGACGAGGCGGGGATCGTCTACATCGGCGCCGAGGTCAAGGCCGCCGATATCCTGGTCGGAAAGGTGACGCCGAAGGGCGAGTCGCCGATGACCCCGGAGGAAAAGCTCCTCCGCGCCATCTTCGGGGAAAAGGCGTCCGATGTCCGCGACACCTCGCTGCGGGTGCCGCCGGGGGTGACCGGGACCGTGGTCGAGGTGCGGGTGTTCTCCCGCCGTGGCGTCGAGAAGGACGAGCGCGCCCTGGCCATCGAGCGCGGCGAAATCGAGCGTCTGGCCAAGGACCGCGACGACGAGAAGGCGATTCTGGAAGGCTCTTTCCGGGATCGGCTCAAGACCCTTTTCCTCGGTCACAAGGCGGTGAGCGGCCCCAAGGGGATGCCGGTCGGCGAGATCGTCACCGAGGAGACCCTGGCGGCGTTCTCCCCCGGACAATGGCGGCATATCGCCATCGACGACGATGCCCTGATGGTCGATATCGAGGCCCTGAAGAAGCTCCACGACGAGGGGGTGGCCAGGCTTCAGGACAGGTTCGAGAACAAGGTCGACAAGTTGCAGCGGGGCGACGAACTGCCTCCGGGCGTCATGAAGATGGTCAAGGTGTTCGTTGCGGTGAAGCGCAAGCTGCAACCCGGCGACAAGATGGCCGGGCGTCACGGCAACAAGGGTGTCATTTCCAGGATCGTGCCGGTCGAGGACATGCCGTTCGCGGCCGACGGCACCGCGCTCGACGTGGTGCTCAATCCCCTCGGCGTGCCCTCGCGCATGAACGTGGGGCAGATTCTGGAGACCCACCTGGGCTGGGCCTGCGCCGGACTGGGCCGCCAGATCGGCGATGTTCTGGCGGCGGTTCAGGCCGATCCCGCCAGGGTCGGCGAACTTCGCGCCAAGTTGAAGGACGTCTACGGCGAGGCCGTCTACGCCGAGGACATTTCCGATCTGGGGGACGGAGAGGTCATGGAACTGGCCGGGAACCTGCGTCCCGGCGTGCCGATCGCCTCGCCGGTGTTCGACGGTGCGCGCGAGAGCGATATCGTCGCCATGCTGGAAAAAGCGGGTCTGCACAGTTCCGGCCAGGTGACGCTGCACGACGGACGCACCGGCGAGCAGTTCGACCGCCAAGTCACGGTCGGCTATATCTACATGCTGAAGCTGCATCACTTGGTGGACGACAAGATCCACGCCCGCTCCATCGGACCCTACTCGCTGGTCACCCAGCAGCCCCTGGGCGGCAAGGCGCAGTTCGGCGGGCAACGCTTCGGCGAAATGGAGGTCTGGGCGCTGGAGGCCTATGGGGCCGCCTATACCCTTCAGGAAATGTTGACGGTGAAGTCGGACGACGTGTCCGGCCGCACCAAGGTCTACGAATCCATCGTCCGCGGCGATGACGGCTTCGAGGCCGGCATTCCC
>JADGDA010000321.1 GCA_015228695.1 Alphaproteobacteria bacterium | reverse complement strand
CGAATTGGGGCACGTCATTTACGATGTCCCACCCGGCATCGCCGCTTACAAGCAGGGGCTCACGGTTGGCAACGCCCTCACCGCCCACTGCCCCGAAACTCCGGGTGAGGCCCTCATCGCCAACGTGAAGCGTCCGCAGTCTCTGGAAGAATGGAGTGAATGGCGGGCCAATGAGTTTATGGGGGGCTTTCTTGTGCCGGAGTTTCTATTGAGACGCGAGGTTTTGCGCCTGCATCGGGAGCGCGGTTTGCCCATGGCGCGCATCAAGGGGTGCGGCGAGCTTTTCGGCAGCCTGGGCCGCCGCCTAGTGCTCAATCTTGATGTCATGAGCGCCCGCGACCAGTTCGGACTGGGCGAGGAACTGGCCAATCTGTTTGGGGTATCGCCCCAGTTCATCCGGGTACGCCTGGATAAATACCGCCTGATTCAGGGGCGGTTCGCCGCCCGCTGACCCACAACGGAGACCACGATCATGGTGCTGGAGGGCAGTTTTTTGCGCGGCGGATGGGTTCTTTTTATGTTCTCTTCTTTGTTAAATTGCGCAATCACAGAATCTCACCGAGTCGACCGAGCCGGGAGGACCACGAAGTGCAGGATCGGTGAATTGTTGGGATGGCGCCACCAAAACAGGCAGGCAACAGACTGCGCGTTCCTACTAACGGCTTCTCATTCGCTCTCACCAACACGCACACACCATAAGTAACACCACATCACCCGAACAAATACGCTGCCGCCAGTTTGTTTTCTACTCATTACTATGACCGTTAAATATTTCTTTTTGCCGTTTTTCCTCAATGTTAGAACTTAATTGCTTGCCGGCAGATCGACCCGTTCTTGTTGACGGCAAGGCTGATCGTAACGGAGCCCCCCATGCACACGCCATATCTCAGCCAAAGCCAACTGTCCGACCGCTGGCACATCTCTCCGAAAACCCTGGAGCGCTGGCGCTGGCTCAATCAGGGCCTGCCCTACGTCAAGATCGGCAACCGGATTCTCTATCGCGTCGAGGATGTCGAGATGTTCGAGGCCCAGAACACCCAGACCGTGGAAACCTCCCCCCCTGTCAACGTCCCGCGCAAGAGGCGGCCTTGACGGCTTGAGCGCAGAGCCCCTCGACCAACCGACATGACGGTGGTGTGGCCCGATCCGTGAGGACGGGCAGGTTGTCCTTCGGGCACCCGGTCAACGCCCCGCCGTTCCCTGAGCCGATTTCGATGAGGACGATCCCATGGCCATTCGCATTGTAACTGCTGACGAGCGCCTCAATGAGGCCAACAACAAGACGTCCCTCGCCATTTTCGGGCCTCCCGGTGTCGGCAAAACAACGCTTCTCCTCACCACCCCGCCGGAAAAGACCGTCGCCATCGACCTGGAGGCTGGCATGAAGTCGGTCCAGACCTGGCGGGGAGCGAGCCTGCCGGTGCGGACCTTTGCCGATTTTCGTGATCTTGCCGTACTGATCGGTGGCGCGGATCCTTCGGCCGATCCCAACAGCTACTACAGCGCAGGGCATTACCAACATGTTCTCGCCTCGTATCAAGGTAGCGGAATCCCCGAACTGCTGGCTGAGCGCTCCATCATTTTCGTCGATTCCATCACCGATCTCACCCGCCAGGTCATGGCCTACAGCCGCCAGCAGCCGGAGGCCTTCTCCGAGCGTACCGGCAAACCGGACCTGCGCGGGGCTTATGGTCTTCTTGGCCGCGAGGTCATCCAGGCCTTGAAGCATCTCCAGCACGCCCCCGGCAAGACGGTGATCTTCGTCGGCGTGCTGGAGAAGGTGTGTGCTGGGCATGTCTGCCAGCTTGGGAGTGAAAGTCTTCTATCCAGCCGGATGGGGCGAAGGATTAGCGAAGCGCAAGGGTATGAACCTCCCGTGAGGGGGGACCTGAAAGAAACGTGGAGCAAAACCGCGACCTGACGAACAGAAACCGGATACGAGGCCGGGCGGCCCGGACGAGCGAGCACCTGATCGCGAAGTCCACTCCATCAAGGGGCCGTTTGGTAGATCCGGCAGGTGTGCGGGGAAGGCGGGCAGACTTACCCCAGGAGGTCTGCCCACTCGACCGGATTACGGTCTGGGGAAGCCGCGAGGCGACCCGATCGGTGGGCAGAAGTCAGCAGAGGGCGTAGTAGTGTGGAAACAACAAAAAGACGACAACCAGACGAAGGCCCGAACGGTACCCGGAAGGGTGTAAAGGACAGGGCAAGTAGGAGGTCGATCTCGTGAAGCGGCGGCAGAAATCCGTTACGATCTCGGACTTTGCGGACGGAGGGCCGGGTGAAGCTTTGGCGCTCCCCCAAGGAGGGACCGAACCGCCAGCGGCGACCAACAAGACCGAAAACCCGGCGTTTGACGATCATCTGATGGAGAATGTGTGCGATCCGGCCAATATTCAGGCCGCGATGGCACACGTTCGTCGCAACAAGGGCGCGCCCGGCGTCGATGGCATGTCCGTCCACGCGCTGCCCGCGTACCTGGAAACACACTGGCCGACCATCGAGAGCCAGTTGCTGGCCGGCACCTACCGGCCGCAACCGGTTCGCCGCGTCGAGATACCAAAGCCGGGCGGCGGTGTCCGCAAGCTCGGCATCCCCACGGTTCTCGACCGCGTCATCCAGCAGGCGATCCTGCAAGTCTTGCAGCCGCGCTGGGATGGCACGTTTTCTGACAGCAGCTTCGGCTTTCGCCCCGGCCGCTCGGCCCACCAGGCGATCGCCCGTGCGCAGTCTCTCATCGAACAGGGCTACCAAATCGTCGTGGACATCGACCTGGAGAAATTCTTTGACCGGGTCAATCACGACATTCTCATGTCTTTGGTCGCCAAGCGAGAGACCGACAAACGACTGCTGAGGATCCTCCGCGCATTTCTCACGGCTGGAATTCTGGAAAACGGGCTGG
>JADGDA010000320.1 GCA_015228695.1 Alphaproteobacteria bacterium | reverse complement strand
CGCTCCGGGAGCGAATTTATCGCGCAGGCGGCGGATCAGATCGTCGGCGAAGGCGCGCTTGGTGGGGCCGACGGCGGACGTGTTCCACTCCTCGGCATCCATGTCGTCGACCGAGATGAAAGTGGGTTCGCCGCCCTGGGTCAGGCGCACGTCGCCTTGAACCAGATGCGCGTCCACCAGATCGCCCAGCGACAACACCGACCGCCACTGTTCCTCGGTATAGGGTTTGGTGACGCGCGGCGTTTCCAGAATCCGCGTCACCTTCATCTGGTGATCGAAGGTGACGCCGCAGGCTTCCGCCGCGCCGGAAATGGGGGCGGCGCCGCCGGGATCGGGTGAGGCTGCCAAGGGGATATGGCCCTCGCCGGTCAACAGTCCCGACGTGGGGTCCAGGCCGATCCAGCCGGCGCCGGGCAGATAGACCTCCGTCCAGGCGTGCAGGTCGGTGAAGTCGGCCGCGGGTCCCGACGGCCCCTCCAGCGGCTTCACGTCGGGCACCAGTTGAATCAGGTAGCCGGAGACGAAACGGGCCGCCAGCCCCAGGCGGCGCAAAATCTGCACCAGCAGCCAAGCGGAATCGCGGCACGAACCGCTTTTCAGTTGCAGCGTCTGCTCGGGCGTCTGAACGCCGGGCTCCATGCGGATGGTGTAACTGATGTCCTTTTGCAGACGTTGATTCAAGTCCACCAGAAAATCATTGGTGTGCCTGGGCCGGCTGACGTCGATCCCCTCGACGTAGCCCGCAAAAAGCGGCCCCGCCTCTTCGCACAGCAGGAACGGCTTCAACTCGTGGTCCAGCTCGGGCGCATAGCGGAACGGGAACGTCTCGGCGTCGGGCTCCAGGAAATAGTCGAACGGGTTGATGATGGGCATGTCCGCGACAAGGTCCACGTCCACCGTGAAGTGGGAGACCTTTTCGGGAAACACCAGCCGGGCCAGCCAGTTTCCCTGGGGGTCCTGTTGCCAGTTGATGAAGTGGGCCTTGGGTTCGATATCCAGGGAATAGGACAGAATCGGGGTGCGCGAATGGGGGGCCGGCCGCAAACGCACCACCTGGGGCGACAGGACGACCGGACGGTCGTAAAGGTATCGGGTCGTGTGGCGAAGTTTGACGTGAATGGACATCGGCATCCTTGGGTCGGCGCGCGAAGGGCCCGGAACGCTATCACGCACCCACCGGAAGCGCCACAAAATGCTTCATAATTATGCACACATCACGGGTGCCCAAACCTTGATCGCGGCGCGCGGCGGTGATATCAATGCTCCATGATCACGATGGCATCAGGAGAGCACGCGATGGACCAGGACCGGGCTTCGTCGCCTGCTCCCGGCTTGCTGGCCCAGTACCGGAGCGGGGACTTCTTCTGTGAGTTGACCTCGCCCCGCTCCGATGGCCGGACCGAGCTGGCGGCGTTGTTCCGCAGGCTGGACGGCCTGAACGAGGAAGGGCTCCGCCGCCGCATCGCCGTTGCGGAGAAGGAGCTGTTCGACCTGGGCGTCACCTTTGCCGTCTATTCGGACAAGGACACCATCGACCGCATTCTTCCGTTCGACGTGCTCCCCCGCGTGATCACCGCGTCGGAGTGGAAGAGGCTTGAAGCGGGCATCATCCAGCGGGTCACCGCCATCAATCTGTTCCTGGACGATCTCTACCACGGCCAGCGTATCCTGGCCGACAAGGTCGTCCCGGCCGATCTGGTCCTGGGCAACCCCAACTACCGCGAGTTCATGTGCGGGATGAAGGTGCCGTGCGGCGCCTATTCCCACGTCTGCGGGATCGATCTGATCCGCGACCAGGCGGGCGAGTTCCGGGTTCTGGAAGACAATGCGCGGACGCCGTCCGGCGTCTCCTACGTGGTCGAGAACCGCAACCTGATGCAGCAGTTCTTCCCCGATCTGCTGGAAGGCAGCCGGGTCCGGCCGGTGGACAATTACGGTCTGATGCTGCGCCGGGCGCTCCACGACATCTCTCCGGCGGTGGGGGGGGACCCCAATGTGGTGCTGTTGTCGCCCGGTATCTACAACTCGGCCTTCTTCGAACACGTCTTCCTGGCGCGGGAGATGGGGGTGCCGCTGGTGAACGGCCGCGATCTGGTGGTGGAGAACGACCGGGTCTACATGCTGACCATCGCCGGGCGCGCTCCGGTCGATTGCATCTACCGCCGCATCGACGACGCCTTCTTGGACCCCAAGGTCTTCCGTCCGGACTCCGTGTTGGGGGTTCCCGGCTTGATGGACGCCTATCGCAAGGGCAACGTGGCCATCGCCAACGCGCCCGGAACCGGCGTCGCGGACGACAAGGCGGTTTACGCCTATATGCCGCGCATCGTGAAATACTATCTGGGCGAGGACGCCATTCTGCCCAATGTGGAGACCGTCATCTGCCGCGAGCCGGACGGCCTTCGCTATACCCTGGACAATCTGGAGAGGCTGGTGGTCAAGCCGGTGGGCGAATCCGGCGGCTACGGCATCATCCTGGGCCCCAAGGCCACCCGGGCGGAACTGGACGAGTTCCGCGCCAAGTTGAAGGCCGATCCCGCCAATTATATCAGCCAGCCCATGATCGGCTTGTCCGTGTGCCCGACGCTGACCGGCAAGGGCGTCCAGCCGCGCCATGTGGACCTGCGGCCCTTTGCCGTGACGGGCGCGAAAACATCCGTTCTGCCGGGCGGTCTGACGCGGGTGGCGATGAAGGAGGGCTCCCTGGTGGTGAACTCGTCGCAGGGCGGCGGGTCGAAGGATACCTGGGTGTTGGAGTAGATAGATCATGTCCGAACTCCTCTCCAGCAATGCCGACTGCATCATCTGGATGGCCCGCTACATGGAGCGGATCGAGAATCTGGCCCGCACTCTCGGGGTGGCCGAGACCTTCGCCGATGACCGTACCGGGAACGACTGGTTGCCGATCGTGCAGATCCA
>JADGDA010000031.1 GCA_015228695.1 Alphaproteobacteria bacterium | reverse complement strand
GGCGGCGCTGCGCCTGAACATCCCGACGGTGTTCGTTTCCGGCGGGCCGATGGAGGCGGGCAAGGTCGTCGACGGGGGCCGGGAAATCGCCGTCGATCTGGTCGACGCCATGGTGGCCGCCGCCGACGACAAGGCGACGGACCAGAAAGTGGCCGACCTGGAACGCTCGTCCTGCCCGACCTGCGGATCGTGCTCGGGGATGTTCACCGCCAATTCCATGAACTGTCTGGTGGAGGCCCTGGGCCTCGGCCTGCCGGGCAACGGCAGTCTGCTGGCCACCCATTCCGACCGCAAGGAACTGTTCCTCAAGGCCGCCCGCGTTGCCGTGGACATCACCCGCCGCCACTATGAACAGGACGACGGCAGTGTTCTGCCGCGCGGCGTGGCCTCGGTCGCGGCGTTCGAGAACGCCATGACGCTGGACATCGCCATGGGCGGGTCCACCAACACGGTCCTCCACCTCCTGGCGGCGGCGGCGGAGGCCGGGGTGGATTTCACCATGCGCGACATCGACCGGCTGTCGCGGGTGGTGCCCAATCTGGCCAAGGTGGCTCCCGCCGTTCAGCATTATCACATGGAGGACGTCCACCGCGCCGGGGGCGTCATGGCCATCCTGGGCGAGTTGGACCGGGCCGGGCTCATCAACCGGGAGACGAGCACCGTCCACGCGCCGTCCCTGGGGGCGGCCCTGGCCGCCTGGGACGTGCGCGCGACGCACGATTCCGCCGTGCACTGGTTCTATCGGGCGGCGCCGGGAGGGGTGCGTTCCATCGAGGCCTTCGGACAGAGCCACCGCTACGCCAGCCTCGATCTGGACCGGGAGGCGGGTTGCATCCGTGATCGCGACCACGCCTACAGCCGGGACGGCGGACTGGCCGTGCTTTACGGCAATATCGCCCGCGACGGCTGCATCGTGAAGACCGCCGGAGTGGATGCCTCCGCCATGACCTTTTCCGGCCCGGCGGTGGTCTGCGAAAGCCAGGAGGAGGCGGTCGCCCTCATCCTGGGCGACGGGATCAAGCCGGGCGACGTGGTCGTCATCCGCTACGAGGGACCTCGCGGCGGTCCGGGCATGCAGGAGATGCTGTATCCGACCAGCTATCTGAAATCGAAAGGGCTGGGGAAGGCGTGCGCGCTGATCACCGACGGCCGTTTCTCGGGCGGCACCTCGGGGCTGTCCATCGGTCACGTCTCTCCGGAGGCCGCCGAGGGCGGAGCCATCGCCCTGATCCGGTCGGGAGACATCATCCGCATCGATATTCCGAACCGCGCGATTTCCGTCGACCTCGACGAGGCCGAGCTGGATCGCCGCAGAAAGGCCCAGGCGGAAAAGGGGTGGAGACCGGCCACCCGCGTCCGCCCGGTGTCGGCGGCGTTGCGGGCCTATGCGGCCATGACCACCAGCGCCGCCCGTGGCGCGGTGCGCGACGTTTCGCAGGTGGAAACCTTTGGCTCTATTCACAGAACGTATTGACACCACGAACGCGCGCATTTTCAACGCATTGGCGTCATGGCCGGACAGCCGCGGGACAAGCCCGCGTATGACGTCAGAGGTGCGGCTGCATCAATACGATCCACGAATAGAGCCAAACCTTACGACGCCTGTGCCACGGCGTCCCGCGCCCGCAGCAGGGACCTGAGTTCGGCGACGCAGGAACCGCAGCCGGTTCCGGCTTTCAGGTGTTGCCCGATTTCGGCGACGGTGGCGAGGCGTTGCTCTCCGATGATCCGTTCGAGGGTCCGCAGCCCCACCGAGAAACAGGCGCAGACCAATCGGCCCTCGTCGGCGACGGGGGAGGCCGGGTGACCGGCCAGGACGGCGGCGCGGCCGGAGGCGTCGGTCAGGGGCTCCCCCACCAGCTTCGCCAGCCAGCCCTGGGCGGCATCGGGCCGTTGCGGGGAGAGGAACAGCACGGCCGCCAGCCGGCCTTCTACCAGCCATCCATAGCGGGCGGTCCGCCGGACCGGGTCCACGACCTCGATGCGTTCGGCGCCGTGCTCCCGGTCCAGGCGGGCGATGAGGGAGTCCTGTTGCCGGGGGTCGTCGCCCGCCATGTCCAGGACCTGCGCCTTGTCGGCGCGATGGCGGACCCACCAGGACGCCTCCCGCGCCTCGACGGGGTGGGCGGTGACCAGCAGCCCGTGCCAGGACGGGTTCCAGGGACGGACGCGCACGGGGACGTGCTTGAGTTCCGGCTGGCCCGACAGCGGATCGACGTGGGCGGGAACGAGGCGGCCGATGACCGAGCGGGCGGCGTGGACATCGTTCCAGTGCAACGGCAGGAAGACCTCTCCCCGCCCCTGGTCGGGGGTCGCGCGGACACGGGCGAGGTAATCGCCGCACCGGCTCTCCACCCGCGCCAATTGGCCGTCGGCCAGTCCAAGCTCGGCCGCGTCCGCGGGATGGATGTCGAGCAGCGGCTCGGGCCGGTGCCCGGACAGGCGGGGCGAAAGGCCGGTCCGGGTCATGGTGTGCCACTGGTCGCGATAACGGCCGGTGTTGGGGCGGAGGGGGAGGGAGGGGGTGGTGGTCTCCCTCGGCTCCATCGGACGCACCGCGACGAATCGGGCGCGTCCGTCCGGGTGATGGAAGCGGCCCGAGGCGAAGAAGCGGGGACCGCCCCACGGAGCCGGGCGCATCGTCTCGTAATCGGCGCCGACCCAGGCGGACAGATCGAGATCGCGGCGGCCGCCGTTTTCGAACGCGGTCTGGCGGGCGTATTCGTCGAACACCTCGGCGGGAGAGGTCCAGGCGAAGGCCGCTCCGTGGCCCAGGTGGCGGGCGACCTCGGCGATCGCCCGCCAGTCGGCGCGGGCTTCCCCCGGCGGCTGGAGGAAGGCGCGTTGGCGGGACAGGGTGCGGTCGGAATTGGTGACGGTGCCGTCCTTCTCGCCCCAGGCCAGGGCGGGAAGGCGGATGTGGGCGTGGCGGAGGGTGTCGGTGTCGGCGACGCAGTCGGAGACGATCACCACCGGGCATTTGTCCAGGGCGCGGCGGACGAGGTCGGCCTCGGGCAGGCTGA
This sequence comes from Alphaproteobacteria bacterium, assembly GCA_015228695.1. Classification (GTDB taxonomy): domain Bacteria; phylum Pseudomonadota; class Alphaproteobacteria; order Rhodospirillales; family Rhodospirillaceae; genus JADGDA01. Next base: position 13,016 of record JADGDA010000031.1, on the reverse strand, counting down.
CAGCCGGGTTGGTGGCCATGATCCACAGCGCCTTGACCCGGCCCTCATCGACGGCCCGGAACAGGTCGACCGCCTTCAGCCCTTCCCGCGTCGCCATGCGGGGAGCCTTCCAGAAACGGCGCACCCGGTCGACGGAGGCATCGTCGAAGCCCATGTGGGCGGCGAGCTGGTTGGCCAGTCCTCCGACCTCGCGCCCGCCCATGGCGTTCGGCTGCCCGGTCACCGAGAACGGCCCCATGCCGGGGCGGCCGATCCGTCCGGTCGCCAGATGGACGTTGAGAATCGCGTTGACCTTGTCGCTTCCCTGCGACGACTGGTTGACGCCCTGGGAGAACACGGTGACCGTCCGTTCGGTCGCGGCGAAGTCCCGGTAGAACCGTTCGACGTCCGGAGCGGGCCGGTCCGTGCCGGTGCGGGCGGCCGCCAGCGCCTCGGCGAATCCCTCCGTATGCGCGGAGATGAAGGCCGAATCCAGCCGCCCCTCCGCCTCCAGATGGGCGAGGAGGCCGTTGAACAGAGCCACGTCGCCGCCGGGCGGAAGGGGAATGTGGAGGTCGGCGATGTCGCAGGAGTCGGTGCGGCGGGGGTCGATCACCACCACGCGGGTTCCGCGCTCCTCCCGCGCGCGCTTCAGTCTCTGGAACAGAACCGGATGGCACCAGGCGAGGTTGGAGCCGACCAGAACGACCAGATCGGCCAGTTCCAGGTCCTCGTAGCAGCCGGGCACGGTGTCGGAGCCGAAGGCGCGGCGGTGGCCGGCGACGGTGGAGGCCATGCACAGGCGGGAGTTGGTATCCACGTTGGCGGTGCCGAGATAGCCCTTGGCCAATTTGTTGGCGACGTAATAGTCCTCCGTCAGCAACTGGCCCGACAGGTAGAAGGCGAAGGCGTCCGGCCCCTCCTGGTCGATCGCCGAGCGGATGCGGCGGGCGGTCTCGGCGATGGCCTCCTCCCACCCGGTCTGCGTCCCGTCCACGACGGGATGGAGCAGGCGGGTGTCCAGTCCCAGCGTCTCGGCGAGGGCGGCCCCCTTCGAGCACAGCCGTCCCCGGTTGGCGGGATGATCGGGGTCGCCCCGGACACGCCAGCCCGCGTCGTCCGCCTGGACGATCACCCCGCAGCCGACGCCGCAATAGGGACAGGTGGTGCGCGTCTCCTCAACCATGGGAGGCGGCCTTCGCCCTGTCCAGGTTCATCCACAGCCGCCCGTCCCTAACCCGCATGGACAGACGCTCCGCGCAGCCCTCGTCGGGGGCCACGGCGGCCCCGCTTTCCAGGTCGATGACCCAGTTGTGCAGCGGACAGGCCACCAGCCGCCCGGACACGATGCCCTCCGACAGCGGCCCGCCGCGATGGGGGCAGCGGTTTATCAGGGCGAACACCGCGTCGTCGGCGGTGCGGAACACCGCCACCTGTCCCCGGGGCGTCTCCACCGTCCGGGCTCCGCGGGAAGGAATGTCGCTCAGGTTTCCGATTTCGATCCAGTCCATCATGATGCGTCCACCACGGCCAGGGGTTTGAATTCGAAGGCGTCCACGGCGCCGCTCGCCCGCTCTCCCCAGGGGTCGGTCTGGGAGTGGGTCTGGGAAAACAGGAAGCGGGCGTAAAGGGCCTTGCGTCCCGCCGCGTCGTCCACGAGGCGGGCCTTGATGGAGGCCGGCCCGACCCGTTCGACCCACGGCGCGGTGCGCTCCAGGTAGCGGGCCTCCTCGCGATAGAGTTGAAGGAAGGCGGCGCAGTACTCAAGGACCTCCGCTTCCGATTCGACCCGGACCAGAGGATCGGTGACCCGGACCTCGATACCACCGTTGCCGCCGATGACGATGTCGTAGCCCGCCTCGACGCAGATCACGCCGATGTCCTTGATGGTGGCCTCGGCGCAGTTGCGCGGGCACCCCGAGACGGCGAGCTTGACCTTATGCGGGGTCCAGCTTCCCCACAGCGCCTTTTCCAGCAGAATCCCGAGGCCGGTCGAGTCCTGAGTGCCGAACCGGCACCATTCCTCGCCGACGCAGGTCTTCACCGTGCGCAGGGCCTTGCCGTAGGCGTGGCCGGAGACGATGCCGGCGGCGTTGAGGTCGGCCCAGATGGCGGGAAGCTGGTCCTTGCGCACCCCGAGAAGGTCGATGCGCTGTCCACCCGTCAGCTTGACCGTCGGAACCGCGTGCTTTTCCGCCACATCGGCGATGGCGCGCAGTTCGGCGGGGGTGGTGACCCCGCCCCACATGCGCGGGACCACGCTGTAGGTGCCGTCCTTTTGGATGTTGGCGTGCAGGCGTTCGTTGACGAAGCGGGAGCGGGATTCGTCGCGATATTCCCCCGGCCAGGCGCACAGCAGATAATAGTTGATCGCGGGGCGGCACTTGGCGCACCCGTCCTCGCTCTTCCAGCCGAGCGCGGCGCGCACGCCCGCCTGGGATTTCAGACGCCGGGTCAGGATGGCTTCCCGCACCTCGTCATGACCGAGGTCGGTGCAGGAGCAGATGGCCTCCGAGGCGGCGACGGCCTTGCCGGTGACGTGGGCGAGCAGCGCCTTCACCGAGCCGCTACACTGGCCGCACGAGGCGCTGGCCTTGGTATGGGCCCGCACCTCCTCCAGGGTGGTCAGGCCCTTGGCCCTGATGGCGGCGACGATGGTTCCCTTGTCGACGCCGTTGCATCCGCAAATCTGGGCGTCGTCGGGCAGGGAGGCCGGGTCCGCGCCGCCCGGCCCGGCCCCGGCGAAGGCCTGGCCGAAGATGATCCGGTCGCGGATCGGGCCGATGTCCGTGCCCCGGCGCATCTGGTCGAAGTACCAGCCGCCGTCGCCGACCTCGCCGACCATGACCGCCCCGACCAGACGGTTGTCGCGGATGACCAGCTTGCGATAGACGCCCGTGGCCGCGTCGCGGAAGACGACCTCGGCGTCGGCTTCATCCTGGGCGCCCAGTTGCCCGGCGGAAAACACGTCGATGCCGGTGATCTTGAGACGGGTGGAGAGCGGCGGCGGGACGAAGACCGCCCGATCGTCCCCGGCCAGCCGGGCCGCGCAGACCTTGGCCTGTTCCCACAGCGGAGCCACCAGACCGAACACCTGTCCGGCATGTTCGACGCACTCGCCGACCGCGTGGATGCGCGGGTCGGAGGTGGTCATGTCGTCGCCGACCACGATTCCCCGGTTGACGTCGAGGCCGCAATCCTTCGCCAGGGCCACGTTGGGGCGGATGCCGATGGCCACGACCACCAGATCGGCCGCGATTTCCCGCCCGTCGGCCAGCCGCAGGCCCGTCACCCGATCCGACCCCATGAACGCCTCGGTCTGGGCGTTGGTGAAGAAATGCAGGCCGCGTCCGCTCAGGTCCCGTTGCAGCAGCCCGGCGGCCTCGGCGTCGAGTTGGCGCTCCATCAGCGTCGGCATCAGGTGGACCACCGCCACCTCCATGCCCAGGCGCTTCAGGCCCCAGGCCGCTTCCAATCCCAGCAACCCGCCGCCGATGACGGCGGCGCGCCGGTGCGAACGCGACGCGGCCAGCATCGCCTCGACGTCGGCGATGTCGCGGAACGCCACCACGCCTTCCATCGCGATCCCCGGCAGGGGAGGCATCAACGGCCGCGATCCGGTGGCGATCAGCAGATCGTCGTAGGGAACGACCTGACCCGACCCGGTGCGCACCATTCTTTCCGCCCGATCGATGGCCATCACCGGGTCTCCGGTCCGGAGGGCGATTCCCTGCTCCTCGTACCAGGAGCGCGGGTTGATGACGATCTCGTCCATCGTCTTTTCCCCGGCGAGGACCGAGGAAAGAAGGATGCGGTTATAGTTCGGGTGCGGCTCGTCGCCGAACACGGTGATGGCATGGCGCACGGGGGCGCGGGCCAGGAGTTCCTCGACCGTGCGCATGCCCGCCATTCCATTGCCGATGACGACCAGACGGCGGCGCGCGGACAGGTGGACCATCTATTGCCTCCATAAAAACAAAAAGCGCCCGAACCGACAAAGCCTTCGTGAACGAAGCTCCATCGTTTCGGACGCCGTTATCCGAGGTGGCCCGGCCTTGGGCCGCCAAAGCGTGGGCCGCATCGCCCGCGCTCCTTATTCGGGAAAACCTCTGCAAGGCGTGTGCCGGAGAAAAAAACCCCGCGCCGTCTCTCCGGCGGAAGACATCGGCGCACGCTGGTGCTCAAAAATTGAGCATATTTGATGGGTTGCCTGCACATTCGGGGCATCCGCGGACGCAAACGGGTCCATGTCCCTATTCCGGGGAAGGCTTTTGTCCTTGGCATGGAGCGTGCATCGTCCCCGGAGGATCACCCGCCAAGGACGGCGGTCACGGATTGAGCGCCCAGAGCAGGGCCTACGGCAATGGCGCCGGCAAGACCGCCTTCGTGGACGGCTCTTGTCGGCTTTTTTTATCGGGTGCGCCGCCCGGCAGCGAAGAAGGAGAAGGTCGCCATGAACTCCCGCAGACAACCCACCGGCATTTCCCGCCGCGCCCTGATTCTCGCCCTCGGAGCTTCCGCCATGATGGCGTCGCTTCCGGCGTGGAGCGCGCCGCTCAAGCTGGAGAAGGAGCAGATCAAGCTGGGATTCATCAAGCTCACCGACATGGCGCCGCTCGCCATTGCCTATGAAAAGGGTTTTTTCGAGGACGAAGGTCTTTTCGTCACCCTGGAGCCCCAGGCCAATTGGAAGGTGCTCCTCGACCGGGTGATTTCGGGCGAGCTGGACGGCGCCCACATGCTGGCGGGGCAGCCCCTGGGCGCGACGATCGGGTTCGGCACCCAGGCGCACGTCATCACCGCGTTTTCGATGGACCTGAACGGCAACGGCATCACCGTCTCCAACGAGGTGTGGGAGATGATGAAGCCCGCCCTGCCCAAGGGACCCGACGGCAAGATCGCGCACCCGATCAAGGCCGACGCCCTGAAAGGGGTGATCGAACAGTTCAAGGCGCGGGGCAAGACCTTCAACATGGGCATGGTGTTCCCCGTCTCCACCCACAATTATGAACTGCGCTACTGGCTGGCCTCGGGGGGCGTTCATCCCGGTTTCTACTCGCCCGAGAACATCGGCGGTCAGATCGGCGCCGACGCGCTGCTGTCGGTGACGCCGCCGCCGCAGATGCCGGCGACCCTGGAAGCCGGGACGATTTCCGGTTACTGCGTGGGCGAGCCGTGGAACCAGCAGGCGGTGGCCAAGGGAATCGGCGTTCCGGTGATCACCGACACCGAAATCTGGAAGAACAATCCCGAGAAGGTGCTGGGCGTCACCAATGGCTGGGCGGAAAAAAATCCGAACACCCATGTCGCCATGGTCAAGGCCTTGATCCGCGCCGGCCAATGGCTGGACGAAAAGAACAACGCCAACCGCGCCGAGGCGGTGCAGATTCTCGCCAAGCCCGAGTACGTCGGGGCCGACGCCAAGGTTATCGCCAATTCGATGACCGGCACCTTCGAATATGAGAAGGGCGACAAGCGCGACGTTCCCGATTTCAACGTCTTTTTCCGCTATTTCGCCACCTATCCCTATTACTCGGACGCGGTGTGGTACCTGAGCCAGATGCGCCGGTGGGGACAGATCGCGGAGTCCAAGCCCGACTCCTGGTATCAGGAAACCGCGAAAAAGGTCTACCGCCCCGACATCTACCTCAAGGCCGCCCGCATGCTGGTGGACGAGGGCAAGGCCAGGAAAGAGGACTTTCCGTGGGACAGCGACGGCTACCGCGCCCCTACCGCCGAGTTCATCGACGGCGTCGCCTACGACGGCAGGAAGCCCAACGACTACCTGAAGAGCCTGCCGATCGGCCTCAAGGCCGGGGAAAAGGTGGTCGGCAACAAGGTCGTCGGTGGTTGACGGATACGGTCAAGGAGGCAACGACATGAATACGGCAAGCAGTGTCGCCGCCGCTCCGGTGCAGTCCCGCGCCGGCGGCGGGACGTCCCTCGCCTGGCTGTTCGAGCGCGTCACCGGCCTGCTGGCGGTTGCCGGGTTCGGCTGGGTGGAGCCGCTGTGGAAACTCGCGGCGTGGCGGAACCCGAGGGAACAGTCGCGGGAACTCTGGCGCCAGATCGGGGTTCCGGTGTTGTCCATCGTCGCCTTCCTGATGGTGTGGGGGGCACTGGCTCCCCGCGTTCAGACCTCGCTGGGGGCGGTGCCGGGGCCGGTCGAGGTGTGGGAGCAGGTCGGCAACCTGTGGGCCGACCACCGGGCGGAGCGGGAGAAGGCCGCTGCCTTCGAGGAGCGGCAGGCCAAGCGCAACGCCGAGGCGCTGGCCGCCGATCCGGCCGCCGCGGTCAAGATGCGGAACTATACCGGCAAGCCCACCTATATCGACCAGATCATGACCAGCCTGCAAACGGTCTTCATGGGCTTCGTCCTGGCCAGTCTGGTGGCGGTTCCGCTCGGGGTCCTGAGCGGGTTGTCGAAGACCGCCAACGCGGCTCTCAATCCCTTGATCCAGGTGTTCAAGCCGGTTTCGCCGCTGGCGTGGCTGCCCCTGGTCACCATGGTGGTCAGCGCCCTGTACGTCTCCAACGACCCCATGTTCGAGAAGAGCTTTCTGACCTCGGCCATCACCGTGACCCTCTGCTCGCTGTGGCCGACCCTGATCAACACGGCGGTCGGCGTCGCCTCCATCGACCGGGACCTGATGAACGTCGGCCGGGTGCTGCAACTGTCCTGGCCGACCAGCGTGCGCAAGCTGGTGCTGCCCTCGGCGCTGCCCTTCATCTTCACCGGGATGCGGCTTTCCCTGGGGGTGGGCTGGATGGTGCTGATCGCCGCCGAGATGCTGGCCCAAAATCCCGGCCTCGGCAAGTTCGTGTGGGACGAGTTCCAGAACGGTTCGTCCCAGTCCCTGGCGAAAATCATGGTCGCGGTGTTCACCATCGGCCTGATCGGGTTCGCCCTCGACCGGCTGATGCTGGCGCTCCAGTCGATGTTCACCTACTCCGCAACCCGCTAGGAGGAACGCCATGGCTCCCATTCTGGAACTGCACAACGTCTCCAAGTCCTACGGTGCCGCCGAGGTTCTGAAAGGGATCAACCTCGCCATCGAGGAGGGGGAGTTCATCGCCATCGTCGGCTTCTCCGGGTCGGGGAAATCCACCCTGGTGTCGCTGATGGCCGGGTTGACCATGCCGGATGCGGGGGAGGTCCGTTTGCGCGGCGCCCGTGTCCAGGGGCCGGGGGCCGATCGGGGAGTGGTGTTCCAGAGCTATTCCCTGATGCCCTGGCTGACCGTGCACGGCAACGTCGCCCTGGCGGTGGACAGCGTGATGAAGGGAGCGCCCAGGGCGGACCGGGAGGCGCGCACGGCGAAGTATATCGGCATGGTGGGGCTGTCCCACGCGGTGGACCGCCGGCCCGCCGAACTGTCGGGAGGGATGCGCCAGCGGGTGGCGGTGGCCCGCGCCTTGGCGATGAACCCCGACATCCTGCTCATGGACGAACCCCTGTCGGCCCTCGACGCCCTGACCCGCGCCAAGCTCCAGGACGAGATCGAGGCCATCTGGGAACAGGAGCGGAAGACGGTGGTGCTGATCACCAACGACGTGGACGAGGCGATCCTGCTCGCCGACCGGATCATCCCGCTCAATCCGGGGCCGGGGGCCACCTTCGGTCCGGCGTTCAAGGTGGCCTTGCCGCGGCCGCGCGACCGGGCGGCGATGAACCACGATCCGGCGTTCAAGGCCCTGCGGGCCGAAGTCACCGAATACCTGATCGGCGTCGGCATGAGCCGGACTTCCGACGAGGAGACATCGACCGCGCTGCCCACCATCACTCCGATCACCCAGGCGCCGCCTCGGGCCTACCGGGACGCGGGGCGTGCCAACAACCCCGCCCGCTACGTCGAGTTCTCGCGCATCAGCAAGGTGTTCCCCACGCCCAAGGGACCGCTGACGGTGGTGGACGGTTTCGACCTGAAAATGAGGAAGGGGGAGTTCGTCTCCCTGATCGGCCATTCCGGCTGCGGCAAATCGACGGTGCTGACCATGGCGGCCGGACTGACCGACGTGACCCTGGGCGGCATCATCCTCGACGGCCACGAAGTGGATGCCGCCGGTCCCGACCGCGCCGTGGTGTTCCAGGCTCCGAGCCTGTTTCCCTGGCTGACGGCGGCGCAGAACGTGGCCCTCGGGGTGGATCGGGTCTACCCCAAGGCGACGCCCGCCGAGCGCCATGACGTGGTGAACTATTACCTGGAGCGGGTCGGGCTGGCCGACGCGAGGAACAGGAAGGCGGTCGAGCTGTCCAACGGCATGAAGCAGCGGGTCGGCATCGCCCGCGCCTTCGCCCTCAGCCCCAAGCTCCTGCTGCTGGACGAGCCCTTCGGCATGCTCGATTCCCTCACCCGGTGGGAGTTGCAGGAGGTGCTGATGGAGGTGTGGACCCGCACCCAGGTCACGGCCGTCTGCGTCACCCACGACGTGGACGAGGCCATCCTTCTCGCCGATCGGGTGGTGATGATGACCAACGGCCCCAACGCCCGCATCGGCAAGATCATGGAGGTGGACATCGAACGTCCCCGGACCCGCCGCGCGCTGCTGGAGCACCCGCGCTATTACGGTTACCGCGAGGAGCTTCTCGACTTCCTCGAAGAGTATGAAACCGGAGCCCAGGGGCGGAAAAAGGCGGCGTGATGGCGGACAAGGGCCGGGATCTGGACATCCTCGTGATCGACGACAACGCCGACCGCGCGGCGGTGCTCGAACAGGGGCTGGTCGAGGCCGGATACGCGCGGGTGATGACCATCCGCTCGATGACCAATCTCGTCCAGCGGGTCCAGGCCCTGGCCCCCGACGTGGTGATCATCGGCCTCGCCAACCCCGACCGCGACACCCTGGAAAGCATGTTTCAGGTCAGCCGGGAGGTCCGCCGCCCCATCGCTATGTTCGTGGACCAGTCGGACGGAGCCTCCATCACCGCCGCCATCGAGGCCGGGGTTTCGGCCTATGTGGTCGACGGCTTGAGGAAGGACCGGGTCCGTCCCATCGTCGAAATGGCGGTCAGCCGCTTTGCCGCCTTCGACAGGCTCCGCCGGGAAAGGGACGACGCGGTCAGCCAGTTGGCCGAGCGCAAGGTGATCGAAAAGGCCAAGGGCCTGATGATGGAGAAGCGCTCCATGACCGAAAACGAGGCCTACACGGCGCTCCGGCAAGCCGCGATGCGCCAGAACCGCCGGATGGTGGACATCGCGGTCAGCGTCATCACCGCCTTCGAGATGGAGTTGTAAGCCATGGGCAAGGTCAGGATCGGCTTCATTCCGCTGGTGGACTGCGCGTTGATCGCCGTGGCCTGTGAGCTTGGGCTGGCGGAGCGGCGGGGCGTCCGGCTCGTTCCCAGCCGGGAGCCCTCCTGGACCGCCATCCGCGACAAGATCGCCTTCGGGCTGCTCGACGCGGCCCAGATGCTGGCCCCCATGCCCATCGCCATGACTCTGGGCCTGGGCGGTCTGAGGGTGCCGATGGTCGCGCCGATGACCCTGGGCCTGGGCGGCAACGCCGTCACCGTGTCGTCGGCCCTGTATGACGAAATGTGCGCCGCCGATCCCGAGGCCATGGCGGGTCCCCGCATTTTGTCCGCCCGCGCGGTGGCCCAGGTGGCGCGGGCGCGCCGCGCCGCCCGGCGTCCGCGTCTGCGCTTCGCCTCGGTCTTTCCGTTTTCGACCCATCTCTACGAACTCAGGCTCTGGCTGGCCGGCGGTGGCGTGGACCCTGACGGCGACGTGAACATCGTGGTCATTCCCCCGCCCCGGATGGTGGAGAACATGGCCTCCGGGCTGGTGGACGGGTTTTGCGTCGGCGAGCCGTGGAACCAACTGGCCGTCTCCGAGGGGCTGGGGCGCATCGTCGCGGTCAAGGCCGACATCGCCCCCGATGCCCCGGAAAAGGTGCTGGGCCTGCGCCGGGACTGGAGCGAGGACAACCGGCAGACGGTGCACACCCTCGTGCAGGTCCTGGCCGAGGCCGCGGAGTGGTCCGACGGCCACCCCTCCGAGCTGGCGGAGCTTCTGGCGCGGGACGAATGGGTCGGGGCGTCGCCGTCCCTTCTCCTCGCCTGCCTGGAGGGTCGCCCGCTGTTGGTCAAGGGCGAGGCCGGGGCCGATCTCCCGACCTATCAGACCTTTCGCGACGGTCCGGTCAACGCGCCCAGGGACACCCATGTCGCTTGGCTGATCGAGCGGATGACCGGTTGCGGGCGGGGCTCCGACGACGTGCGTCAGGCCGTCGGAGCGGTCTACGGCGCCTTGTAGGTGTCCTCCTGGGCGCCAGCGACGCCGGATAGGAACACCTTGCGGGACTTCCAGAAAAACACCAGGGCCTGCCGGAGCGGAATGTTGAAGAATCCCAGGTCCTGCCAGTGCTGGACCAGGATGAGAAACCGGAATCTCCGGGAGATGCGGCTGCCCAGGATCGGCTTGGCGAAGCGGATGAGGCCGGGAATCTTGACCAGGAGATAACCCGCCCACAGGATATTTTCCTGCTGGGGGTGGCTTCCGTCGATGTCGCGCGACTTGAAGGTGAACTCCCCCTCGGCCTCGCACAGACCTGCGGCCTGGGCCTGCTCCGCGAGCTTCGTTCCCTTGTACATCTTCAAGACGCAGGTCTTGGTGCCGTAGGGCCGGATCTCATGGTTGAAGGTGATGCTCCGGACCGCGTGGTCCAGGGTCTCGTTCGGCAGGGCGAACATGATGTTGGTCATGTACAGGATGCCGTACTTGCGCAGCAGGCGGGAAGTCTCGACGTAGGTCTTGTCCGGGATCGGCTTGTTGAGGGTGGTCATCCGGGTTTCCTCGACCCCCGATTCCAGTCCGTACACCACCCCACGGCACCCGGCCGCCTTCATGCTGGCGATCAGGTTCTCGTCCACGATCTGGACGGAAATGTTGCACGACCAGGGCAGATGGATGTCCCGCCGGTAACGGTCGCAGAATTCCAGCACCCACTTCTTGTTCAGATTGAAGGTGTCGTCCGAGAAATGAACCTGGCGCGTCGGATAGCGGCTGGTGACGTCCTTGATCTCGGCGATCACGTTGTCCACGCTGCGCCGCCGCACCAGCTTGCCCTTGTCCGCGTACATATCGGCCAGCGCCGGCTCGTAGCAATAGGAGCACTTGTAGGGGCATCCGCGCTGGGTCATGAAGCGCTTGACGCCGAAACCCGCGAGCAACGGATGGTTCTGGTAGTACAGCTCCCGGTCCGGCGGGGGATATTGGTCCAGGGGTTCCAGCATGCCGAGGGGGTTTTTGGACCAGCTTCCATCGCTCCGGCGCGCCCACAGGCCCGGAATGTCCTCGGCGGGAGCGCCGTTCCCGATCCGGTTCATCAGTTCCAACAGGGCTTCCTCGCCCTCGCCGGTGCAGATGAAATCGACGCCGGGATAGCCGGTGGTCTGTTCGCTCATGAACATGCAGTGGGCTCCGCCCCACACGACGCGAAGGCCGAGACGCTCCTTGACGGCACGGGTGACCGGACGGAACAGGTTGACCTGGGGGGTCATGACCGAGAATCCGACGATATCGGGGGCATGGGCCCGGACGGAGGACAGAACCGCGTCGATGTCGGAGAATTCCGACAGAAGGATCAGGTCCACCCGATGTCCCTTGGATTTCAGGTAGGAACTGAGCGACATGATCCCCAATCCCTCGTTGAGCATGTTGTCGCTGACAAACAGAATATGGGCCATTCCCGACCGTTCCTTATTTGTGTTACCCTCGCCGGTATTATTTCGTCATCGCGGCGACGAAGGCCGGCACATTGTGTCGGAACATCCCGGCATAGGTGTCGGCCGGTCCTCCGGGCGGTGACAGCGAGTCCGAATAGACGTCGCCTCCGATCGTCGCCCCCGTTTCCCGCTCCAGGGTCCGCATCAGGCGCGGATCGGCCATGGTTTCGACGAACAGGGTCTTGACGCCCTCGCTCCGGATCTGCCTGACGAGCCCGGCAAGACCGGATGCCGTCGGCTCGCTCTCCGTGCCGAGGCCGACCGGAGCGAGGAAGGTGACGCCGTAGGCCTTGGCGAAATAGCGGAAAGCGTTGTGGGAGGTGATGATCCGGCGGCGCGCGTCCGGAACCCGCCCGACCTCGCCCCGCACCCAGAGGTCCAGGGCCTTCAGTTCCTCATCGTAGGCCTGGCCGCGCCGGTGGTAGTCCGAGGCGCGGGCCGGGTCGGCCTTGGCCAGCGCCTCGGCGATGTTGCGGACGTAGAGACGGCCGTTGGTCAGGTCCTGCCAGGCATGGGGGTCGGGCTTGCCCTCGCCGTCCCTCTCTTCCAGGCCCAGGGGCGCGACGTCCCGGCTGGCGGTGGCGACCACGGCCTTGGTGCCCGAGGCCTTGATCAGGCGCTCGATCCAGCCTTCGATCCCCAGGCCGTTGATGATCACCACCCGGGCGCCGACCACGATTCCGACGTCCGACGGCGTCGGTTCGTAGACGTGGGGATCGCCGCCGGGTCCGACCAGGGTGGCGACCGTGACCGCGTCTCCCCCGACCTGCCTCACCATGTCCCCGAGGATGCTGAAGGTCGCGACCACCCGAAGCGGCTCCGCCGCCCGGCCCTCGCCCGCGAAGGCGAGCGTGAGGACCGCGAACACCGCCGTCAGCCACTTTGCCGGAACAGGGATCACCGGAGATTCCTTACGTGAACGCGGGCCGCCAGTGTTATGGCATAATGGGTGCCCGCACAAGCGGATCAAGCCTTCCATGGCTCCCTCAACCCGTTCCGGTTCGCGGGGGAGGGGGGTCGTCGGGATCGTCGTCGAACAGGATTCGGTGGGCGGCGCCGTCCAGGTCGTCGAACTGGCCCGACCGCAGCGCCCATAGGAAAGCCCCCAGCCCGAGGATTCCGAGAAAGAGGGCGACGGGAATGAGAAGGAGGAGATTGTTCAACGATCGCTCCCGCGCGACAGCCGCAAGGCGTTGACGATCACCGCGATCGACGACGTGGACATGGCAACGGCGGCGATCAGCGGGGTGACGTGCCCGGAAACCGCCAGCGGTATCGTGACCACATTATAGACGAACGCCAGCGCGAA
>JADGDA010000319.1 GCA_015228695.1 Alphaproteobacteria bacterium | reverse complement strand
CGAAAAGCGCCTGCACGCCCCTCACGGGCGGAACACCGTGGTTGTGACCTATGGCTCCGGGGAGGGGGCCGGGCCGGTGCTGCTGGAGCTGCGGCCGTCGGTGTCCTTCCGCCCCCACGGCTCGCCGCTGGAGGATGTCCGGCGCGCCTATGCCCTGTCCCGTGACGGCGATCTTCTGGACGTCGCCACGCCCGGTCTTCCCCCTCTGCGGCTCCGCGTGGAGGGGGCGCGGATCATCGTCGCCGGGGAAGATAGGGGCTCGTGGGAGGCGGTCTACCCCATCGAGGCGGAACGCGGCTACGATTCCCGGGGTTCCCTGTGGCGGGTGGGGACGATCGGAACTGAAATTCCCTCGGGGGGAGAGGTGGGGCTCATCGTTTCCACGGAGCCCCGGGACCACGTCGCCTCCCTGTCTCCGGCCCGGTCCCTGGAGCGGGAACGGGAACGCCGCCGGGGTCTGCTGTCGCTGTCCGCCGTCGCCGGGCCGGAGGCGGACGCCCTGGTCCTGGGCGCGGACGCCTTTCTGGTGACGCCGGCGGGCCGGGAGGAAGAGGGCAGCGTGATCGCCGGCTATCCCTGGTTCTCCGACTGGGGCCGCGACACCATGATCGCCCTGGAAGGGCTGGCCCTGGTCAGCGGACGCCATGCCGAGGCCGCCCGCATCCTGCGCGCCTTCGCCCGCCACGTCCGCGATGGGCTCATTCCCAACCTGTTTCCGGACGGTTCGGGAGAGGGCGTCTACAACACCGCCGACGCGACCTTGTGGTTCTTCCATGCTCTGGACCGGTACGCGGCCTGGAGCGGCGACCGCGCCCTCCCGGCCGCTCTGCTGCCTCTGCTGGAGGATATCGTCCGCCATCATCTGCGCGGCACCCGCCACGGCATCGGAGTCGACCCCCGCGACGGCCTGCTGCGCCAAGGAGCGGAAGGGGAGCAGTTGACCTGGATGGACGCTAAGGTGGAGGGGCTGGTGGTCACCCCGCGCCACGGCAAGGCGGTGGAGATCAACGCCCTGTGGTACAACGCCCTCCGACTGATGGAAACCTGGCTGCGCGAGGCCGGGCGCGAAGAGGATGCCTCGGCGATGGGAGACCACGCGGAAAAGGCGCGGCGCTCGTTCAACCGCCTTTTCTGGCACGATGCGGGCGGGTATCTGTTCGACGTGGTGGGGGACGACGGCCGGGGTGATCCGGCCCTGCGCCCGAATCAGATTTTCGCTCTGTCGCTGCCGCACCCGATCCTGGACGAGACGCGGTGGAAGCCGGTCCTGGACGCCGTGGGCGGGCGGCTGCTCACGCCGTTCGGCCTGCGCACCCTGGACCCCGCCCATCCCGCCTACAAGCCCCGCTGTGAGGGCGGCCTCCGCGCCCGCGATCTGGCCTATCACCAGGGAACGGTCTGGGCTTGGCTGCTGGGCCCCTATATCGACGCCTATCTGAGGGTCCACCCCGACGACAGGGCCGGAGCCCGCAAGCTGCTGTCTCCCCTGGTCGCGCACATGAACGCGGCGGGAGTCGGGTTCATCAGCGAGATTTTCGACGCCGTCCCCCCGTTCACGCCCCGCGGCTGCATCGCCCAGGCGTGGAGCGTGGCCGAGACGTTGCGGGCCTGGGCGAAAACGGAGGCGACATGACGTCTTGGATGAAGCTGATGGGATTGAACGCCGCCGTGCTGCTGGCGTGCCTCGTCGTGCTCGAACTGGTTTTCGGGAGCTGGCTGTTCGGCCCCTCGTGGGGCATGCTCAATATCCCCCGCGACGTGAACCGGGAATTCGACGTGCGGGACCTCTACCCCGACCCGGGAACCGGGAAGGCCACGTACCGCCGGGACCGCCATGGCCTGCGGGGCCGCTATGACTCCCTCGCCGGGATCGACATCCTGACCATGGGCGGCAGCACCACCGACCAGCGCTTCATCGGCGAGGGCTGGACGTGGCAGGACCTGCTGGCCGAGCGGTTCGCCCAGGACGGCAAGCCGCTCACGGTGGTCAACGCCGGAGTCGACGGCCAGTCCACCCTGGGGCACATGAAAGCGTTCGACGTCTGGTTCCCCAACCTTCCCGGCCTGCGCGCCCGTTACGTCCTGGCCTATATCGGAATCAACGACGCCCATGTGGAGGGTGCCGCCGCCTACGACTCCATGGCGTCGCCCAGCTTGCTCCGCCGGGTCCGGAATTTCGCGGAGAACAACAGCGCCCTCGTCCACCTGTACCGGACGATCGCCGGGACGCTCCGGGCGAGACAGGTGCACGTGGTCCACGGCGCCGGAGGAACCCCCGCCGGAACGGTATGGAAGGAACCGGCGGCCCCGCCGGACCTGTCCGCCTTCGAGCGGGAGCATGCGGCCGGTCTGGACGCCTATGAAGGGCGGGTCCGGGCGTTGATCCGGAAAATCCGGGATTTCGGCGCCCACCCGATCATCGTCACTCAAAGCCGCGCCGATTACCGCATGAGGAACGGGCGGGTTCTCGGGCGGGTTCTCCCCGACGGCAGGGTGGAAACCGGGTCCCATGCCATGCAGACGGCGCACAACGCCCGCGCCATGCGGGCCTGCCGCGACGAAGGGGCCGTTTGCCTGGACCTGGGACGGGAACTGGACTTCGCCGACGACGCCTTCTACGACTGGGTCCACACCACCCCCGGCGGAAACCGTCAGATCGCGGATTATCTGTTCGAACGGCTCAGGGAGACCGTCGCGCCGCCGCGGACTCCTCCGCAAGAACGCCGATGATCCGCTCGATGCGCCGGATCTGAGCGGCGTCGTCGGCATTGTGCCGCCGCGCGAAGCGGAGGCGTTCGCGCCACTCGGCCAGAACGTCGCGGGGACGGTCGGGATCGGCCTTTTCCCCGGTCAAGGCTCCGATGGTCTCGTCGAAGGCCGGGTGAAGCTCCGCCGGAAAACCGAGCATCCGGTACTCGTCCCA
>JADGDA010000318.1 GCA_015228695.1 Alphaproteobacteria bacterium | reverse complement strand
TCGACCGGCTGGTCTCCGCTTGCATGACGGACCTGGGCTACGCCAGGATCAAACCGAAGAACTGATGTGATTCCCCAATGACCGGAGGCATTCCCATGACCCTGTCCCGCCGCGCCTTTCTGACGTCCATCGCCGCCTCGGGGGCCTTGGCTTCCCTTCCCGCCCGCGCGGGGTTCGATCTGGAGAGCGTGATCGGAGGTGCGCAGCAGGTCATCGGCGCCTATGCCAGCGGCGAAGAGGACGAAATCCGAATCGGGCAGAATTACTACAAGGACTATCTGGCCAAATCGGGGGGGGCCTATCCGGACCGCAACGCGCAAAGCGCCCTGCAAAGTTTCGCCTCCCCCCTGATGAAGGCGGCGGACCGTTCCAAGCTGCCGTGGGAAGTGACCCTCCTCAAGAATGACGAAGTGAATGCCTGGGCCTTGCCCGGCGGCAAGATCGCGATCAATTCGGGGCTGATCCGCTATGCCGATCATCCCGTCGAGCTGGCGTCGGTGCTGGCCCACGAGGTCGGGCATGCGGACAAGAGCCACGGGCTGTCCCAAATCCGCACCGAAGCGGTGGTGTCCACGGTCGGAGGCATCGGCAAGGAGGCCCTGGCCGGCTGGCTCGGGTCCGCCGGGGCGATCGGGCGGGAGGCTCTGACCGCCCTGGAGGGGCCGCTCTACAAGCTCATCCTGACCGGCTATTCCCGCCAGAACGAGTTCGAGGCCGACAATCACATCCTGGGCATTTTCGCCAAGACGGGCATGGACCCGCAGCGGGCGTCCGACTTCTTCAAGACATTGATGAAGATCTATCCCGACTCTTCGCAGGAGACGACGTCGCTGTTCTCGACCCATCCCGGAACCCGGGAGCGCGTCGAGCGCCTCACGGACAGCGCCCGTTCGCTGGCGCGTCCCGGCAGCGACCCCGTTCCCAAGGGTTGGCGCGAGTTGAAGGCTCTCTTCCCGACTCCCGCCGGGTTCCGCAAAGCCTAAGGAGTTCGCCACCGGCTTTGCCGACCCGCCGTGCATGAAACCAGCGGCCAAGCGCGGAGCGCGCCCGGCGAGGGTGGTTTCTTTCTAAGCTTGGCGGTCTGGAAGGGGTTGGGGTATCCTCATCGCGGAGAGAAACCGGAGGGGTGTCGGCGGATTGGGTATGATCGTTTCCGAGGACGGTTCACAGGAGTGGTACGAGGACGGCCGGTTGCACCGCGAGGGCGGCCCGGCCGTCATCGGCTCCGACGGGTATCTCGCCTGGTACGTGAAGGGCGAGTTGCACCGTGACGACGGCCCGGCCGTCATCGGGGCCAACGGCTATCAGGCCTGGTACCTCCACGGCAGGCTGCACCGCGAGGACGGCCCCGCCGAGATCGAGGAGGACGGACGTCAGTTCTGGTACCTGGACGGCAAGCTGATCCGCAGCGAGGAGCCTTGAGCGGGAATTCGGGGAGCCCGTGGGCGGGAATTTGACGGGAGATAAGCCGCTGACGTTTACAGGATATTAGACCCCTGATATGGTCCGCCCATTCCGGGCGGGGGAAAAACAGGGCATGAAGATTCTGGCTTGCAACTCCAATCGGCCACTGGCGGAAGCGGTGGCGTCCTATCTGAACATCGAGTTGACCAAGGCGAGCATCCGCCGCTTCTCCGACATGGAAGTCTTCGTCGAGATTCAAGAGAACGTCCGGGGCGAGGACGTGTTCGTGGTGCAATCCACGTCGTATCCGACCAACGACAATCTGATGGAACTGCTGGTCACCCTCGATGCGCTGAAGAGGGGATCGGCGCGGCGGGTCACCTCGGTGATCCCCTATTTCGGCTATGCCCGGCAGGACCGCAAGACCGGGCCGCGCACGCCGATCTCGGCCAAGCTGGTCGCCAATCTGATCACCATCGCCGGCAGCAACCGGGTCCTGACCCTCGACCTTCATTCGGGCCAGATCCAGGGCTTTTTCGACATTCCCCTGGACAACCTCTATGCCGCGCCGGTGTTCACGAAGGACATCAAGAGCCGGTTCCATGGCGAGGACCTCATGATCGTCTCTCCCGACGTCGGCGGCGTGGTCCGGGCGCGGGCGGCGGCGCGGCGGCTGGACGCCGACCTTGCCATCATCGACAAGCGCCGCGAGCGGGCCGGGGTCTCCGAGGTGATGAACATCATCGGCGACGTCAAGGGCCGTCACTGCGTCCTGATGGACGATATCGTCGATTCGGCCGGGACCCTGTGCCACGCCGCTCTCGCCCTGCGCGAGGCGGGGGCCACCGCCGTCCACGCCTACACGACCCACGGCGTCCTGTCCGGCGGCGCGGTGGCCCGGGTGGCCTCGTCTCCCCTTGAATCCCTGGTCATCACCGACAGCATCCAGGCGACCGAGGGCGTGCGCCTCGCGCACAACATCCGCCAACTCTCGATCGCGCCGCTGATGGCCGAATCCATCCTGCGCATCAGCGAGGAACGGTCGGTGTCCAGCCTGTTCAACTGATTGCTGTCGGCTCCTCGAAATCGTCCCCCCCCCCCTCTACCGTCAGCCCGCCACGACCCGGTCGCGGCCGGATTCTTTCGCCTTATAAAGGGCCACGTCGGCGTCCTTCAGGGCGGCGGCCGGATCGTTGAGCATGACGTCCATGGCGGCGACGCCGATGCTCACGGTGAACCGGAGCAGTCCCTGGGGGATCGGAATGGTGATGGCGGCGACGGCAAGGCGGAGACGCTCGGCCGTTTCGACGGCGGCGGAAAGGGAGGTGTCGGGCAGGACGACGGCGAATTCCTCCCCGCCGACCCGGCCCAGGGTGTCCGTTCCCCGCAGCGCCGACTTCACCGTCTGCACGAACGCCTTCAACGCCTCGTCGCCGACGGCATGACCGTGGGTGTCGTTGATCCGTTTGAAGAAGTCGATGTCGCAGATCAGGACCGACACCGGTGAAAGGCGGCGCCGCGCGACTTGGTGG
>JADGDA010000317.1 GCA_015228695.1 Alphaproteobacteria bacterium | reverse complement strand
TCTCCCTCCGGCAAGCGGCACTTCGACCAAGTCCACCTGGAGGGTTACCGGGACGTCGGGCCGGATGAATTGAAGGCCATGGAGCCCTATACCCAAAAGGTGAGGGAAACCTTGAAAAAAGCGGCAAACAAATGACACCCCTGTTTCTCCGCACCGTCCGCGCCCGGATGTTGCTCGCCGCGATCTGCGTGCTGGCCGTCATGCTGGCGCTCATGGTCGGCAACGGGCTCAGGGTCCTGGGGGAGAGTCTGAGCGCGCAAACCCTGGTGCATGCCCACCAGTTGACCTCGGTGCTGCATTCGAGCCTGGTCGCCCCGTTGGCGCAGCTCGATTACGCCTCGGTCCAGGCCATCGTCGACGAAAGCCGCTCGGCGGAGGTTCTCGACTACATCGTCGTTCTCGACAGCAACGGCCAGATGATCGCCAACAGCGGATGGACCTGGGGGAAGGCCCTGCCGGATTCGGATGCGACCCTCTCCCTCGACGACAAGAACGGGATGTTCCGCCACGACGTGCGCTCGACCGTCCGAATCGGCGGTCAGGTGCTGGGGGATGTGCAATTCGGCCTCAACCTGACCAGGATCGTGTCGGCGAGGGATGCCCAGTTCTTTCAGAGCGTGACCATCGCCATCGCCGGAATCATTCTTTCGGCGGCCTTGATGGCGGGAATCTCCATTTGGCTCACCCGCCATCTGTCTCGCCTCACCCGCCTCAGCGAAGAGGTGGCAAAGGGAAATTTCACCCCCGCCGCCGCGCCGGAGGGCGACGACGATGTCGGACAACTGGGCGCGGCGTTCAACACCATGTCCAGGGCCGTCCGCGACCGCATCGACGAGTTGACCGTGGCGATGCGGCAGAGGGAAAAGGCCGAGAACGAGCTGCGGGCGAGCGAGCACCGGTTCCGCGAACTGGCCGGATCGGCCTCGGACTGGTTCTGGGAAACCGACGCCGGCTATCGGCTGACATTCGTGTCCGAGCGGATCAACAGCGTTCTCGGGGTCAACGCCTCGGCGATCATCGGATTTTCGTGGTTCGAGATCGGCCTGGACGACTATCCGGAGGTCGCGGCGCGGCATCGTGCCGACCTTGCCAAGCGCGAGCCGTTCCGCGATCTGGCCTTCACCGTCGGCCTGCGGGGGGCCAGGGACTTCCGCACCATCCGGATCAGCGGGTTGCCGGTCTTCAACGAGCATGGTTTTTGCGGCTATCGCGGGGTGGGGGTCGATATCACCCGCGAGGTGGCGGCGGAACAGAGCGCCGCCCTGGCCCGCCAGCAGCTCGTGGACGCCATCGAAAGTCTGGTGGACGCCATCGCCGTCTTCGACGCCCAGGACCGTCTGGTCATCTGCAACCGTGGGTACGTCGCGTCGTTCGAGGACGCCGGCGACGCGGTCGTGCCGGGAGCAACCTTCGAGGCCATCCTGCGCGCCGCCCATGAGAAGAACGTCCTGCTTCCCTCGTGGACCGATTTCGATCTGTGGCTGTCCGACCGCCTGGACCGGCATCGCCATGCCAAGGGAGAGCCGTTTATCGTCCGGCGCGCCGGAGGACGCTGGCAGCAGAACCGGGAATCGCCCACCCGCGAAGGGGGAGTGGTGGCGGTCTCCACCGACATCACCGAACTGAAGGAACGGGAAGCCGAGTTGGACGCCCTGCGCCGACGCTATGCCTTGATCCTCGATTCCGTCAACGAAGGAATCATCGGGCTCGACCGAGAGGGAAAGATCACCTTCGTCAACCACACGGCGGGCGTCGTTCTCGACCTGAACATCGAGGACATGGTGGGAGAGCCCATTCTCCCCCTGATCCAGCCGAGCCGGGCCAGACGCCTCCACGATCACGGCGCGAACTCCCCGATCCTCGTCGCTTGCCGGGACGGAATCCCATCGGAATCCGGCGCCGACACCTTCCACCGTGGCGACGGCAAGGAGCTTCCGGTCGATTACGTCGTGACCCCCCTGCGGGAGAAGGACCGGGGGGCGGGGGCGGTTCTGGTCTTCCGCGACGCCACCCTCAGGCTGCAATACGAGTGGGCCCTTGCCAACCAGCAGCACGAGTTGTCCCGGCAGGTGGCGGAGCGCACCGCGGAACTGCAACGGGAGGTGGACGCGCGGGCCCGTTTCGAAATGGAGCTGCGGACCTCGCGCAGCCGCCTCCGGGCCATCACCGACAGTCTGGTCGAAGGCGTGCTCCTGGTCGACCGTCATGGCCGGCTGGCCTTCGCCAATCCATCGGCGAGCCATCTCCTCCGCAGTCCCCAGAGCGTCGAGGACATGGAGGGAATGCCGCTCGATGCCTTCATGCGCCTGCGGACCGACGCCGTGGCCGTGGCCTTTGCCGACTCTCCTTGGGTCCAGGTTCTGGAGCAGGGCATCCCCGTGCGCAGCGACGACGCGGTCTTCGAACTGCCCGGCGGGCAATCCCTGGCGGTGGCCTATGGGTGCGTGCCCCTGGCGAGCGAGGATCAGGACCGGTTCATCGTCGTCTCCTTCCGCGACGTCGGAGCCTTGAAACAGGCGCAATGGGAAATGATGCAATCGTCCCGGCTGGCCAGCGTCGGCCAGCTCGCGGCGGGAATCGCGCACGAGATCAACACCCCGACTCAATATATCGGCGACAATTTGGGTTATATCAGCGACGGCGTCGCGCGCCTTCGCCGCGCCATCGAGGCCGCGCGGGAACTGGCCGACGCGGCGGACCCGTTCCCCACCCTGGCCCCCGTGCTGCTCCGCTACCGGGAGACGGTGAAGTCGGCGAAACTCGAACGCATTCTCGACGAACTGCCGGCCGCCCTCACCGAATCCCTGGACGGGGTCATCCGCATTTCCCGGATCGTGCTGTCCATGAAGGAATTCTCCCATCCGGGGACGACGGTCAAGACCACGACCGACATCAACCGGGCGCTGGAAAACACCCTCACCGTGTCGCGCAACGCCTGGAAGCAT
>JADGDA010000316.1 GCA_015228695.1 Alphaproteobacteria bacterium | reverse complement strand
CCATCTTGCCGAGGTAGCCGACGAACTCGCGCGCCAGCGTCGAACGACGGGCGGAGGCTGCCGGCGGGTACACTGCGACGGCGACCTCATCCACGGGCACAGCCGGCCCGACGGTGGCCAAGTCGAATTTCAGTGAATCCCAGAACTGCTTGTTCCGGAAATACATGCGGCCGTCCGCGGCGGCGAGGTAGGCCACCACGAGGTTGTTGCGGTGGGAATAGGCGATCCCGCCACCCTGGTCGGCGGCCGCGTCCTCGCCGGCCTCCTCTTCGTCGCCCTCCCCCCGTGCCTTCGCGGCCGAGCCCAAACGCTTCATATCGGCGAGGCGGGTCGCCATCGAGGGAAGCCCGGACTTCACCTTCAAGGCGAAGTAGACCTCATCCTCAGGCGGGAAGCGGATGATGCAGAGCAGGACGAAGGCGTCGACGTCCTCGGCCCAGTTGTCGAGGTTGGGGACGCCGAGTTGGACACCCCCCTCGATGACCTTGGCGGAATTGCTGACGCCGAACGCCTAGTTCACCTTGGTCTTCGCGGTCACGCCGAAGCGCTCCTTCACCGCGTTCAGGAAGGCCCTCTGCCTCTCTTGCAGTTGCATCTCGTCCCCTAGGCTCCACCGGTTCGAAAGCCAGGGTCCGACACACAGGGACCTTGGTCAAGATCCCCTCCCACGAAATGGATACAAAATCCATTCGACGTCCGGTATGCTCCGGATACTTGTCAACATTTCGCGGGTCTTTCGGGGATGTCCACCAGATCTGGGGAGCGTTCTGACGCCGATATCGTCGTCGCCAAGGCCGAAAGGCTGGCCCGTGGCGGACGCCCCCGCACGTTGGATCTCTTCGCCGGCTGCGGCGGCATCTCATTGGGCTTCCATTCCCTCGGATGCGACTTGGTCGCCGCCCTGGAGATCGACGGACACGCCGCTGCCTCGCATGCCCGGAACTTCTTCCGCGACGCGCCCGAGTCCGTGCGGCGGGCGCACGCGAGTCCCCACGACATCACTCAGGTCGAGCCTGAGGACGTGGTTGCCGAATTCAGCCTCGGCACCGTCGAGGACGCGGTCGACCTGATCGTCGGCGGCCCGCCCTGCCAAGCCTATGCCCGCGTGGGACGCGCCAAGCTCCGTGAAGTCGCCGAGCATCCGGAGGCCTTCAAGGTCGATCCCCGAGGCAACCTCTACCTCCGCTACCTGCACTACGTCCGCGTGATGAAGCCGCTCGGCATCCTGATGGAGAATGTGCCGGACATCATGAATTACGGCGGCCACAACGTTGTGGAGGAGGTCGCCGAGACCCTTGACGTGATGGGTTACGAGGCACGGTACAGCCTCCTGAACTCCGCCTTCTACGGCGTGCCGCAGATGCGGGACCGCGTCATCCTGCTGGCAGTCCGCAAGGAGCTGGGCGTCGTCCCCCGGTTCCCCACCCCGCTGAGGCACTTGGAACTCCCGTCGGGCTACGAAGGCACTAGGGCGGTCGCCTACAAGTTCCTGGACACCCTGTCCCGCTCGCATTTCGTCGAGCCGCCCGAGGACGACGGAAAGCCCTTCGCGGTGAGCGCCAAGGAGGCGATCGGCGACTTGCCGCCCGTCACCCTCCACCTCGAAGGCAAGCTCAAGCGTGGGGCCCGCCGGTTCGTAGACGTGATCCCATACGACCCGACACGTCCCCTGTCAGAGTACGCCCGCGACATGCGGGGATGGAAAGGCTTCGAGAACGACGTGGGCGTGGCCGACCACCAGATCCGATACCTCCCCAGGGACACCGACATCTTCCGGCACATGCCGCAGGGCGCCGAATATCCCGAGGCCCATCGGGTAGCGACGGAGCTGTTCGAGAAGGAGGTCCGCCGACGCGAGCAAAAGCTCGGTAAGCGGCTCACCGAAACCGAGCGCGCGATCCTGCACAGGGCCATGGTGCCCCCGTACCCCACCCACAACTTCCCGAACCGCTGGTGGAAGCTGCGGGCCGACTTCCCGAGCCGCACCCTGCTGGCCCACATCGGCAAGGACACCTACTCGCACATCCACTACGACGGTGCCCAGGCCCGCTGCATCAGCGTCCGCGAGGCTGCCCGCCTGCAATCCTTCCCCGACGGGTTCGTGTTCGAGGGGACGATGAACCCGGCATACAAGCAGATCGGCAACGCCGTCCCGCCGCTCTTCGCCAAGGCCATGGGCGGAGCCCTGCTTGACGCCGTCCGGAAAGGGTGCTCGGCCACCGTCGCGGCGGCGGCCGAGTAAAGTTCACTCGGCGGCCAGCGCCGGAGGTGCCGGCAACGCCACCTCCTCGTCCCCGAATTTGAAGAGGCGTGGCTCCACCCGAAAGTTCTCCGGCTGCATGCCGTCGGGGCAGGCAACCGCGGCCATAAGCTTTTTCACGTTCAGCCTCACATCCTTCGCGGACCGCAACAGGGGACGGGGTTCGTCCAGTCCGAAGATCCTGACCACGTCGTAGATGTGTCCGTTGGTAGCCGCCGTTCTCAGCTCCCTGCGGGAGAAGTACATGGGGATCATGAAGCTCCGCTTCGTGGACTTGACCTCGACCCTTCGCACTTTGCCATCGGGCATGGTCACCTCGAAGTCGAACGGGCTTCCGGGGTTCGTGTCAGACACCCAGACGAAGCTCCGGATGAGGCGGGCATCACTTAAGGCCTTGAGATGGTCGCGGTACACTTCCTCGCCCCTGCGGCCTGTAATCTCACGCCCATGCCGCCAAGCGTCGAACTGCGTGCGGTCCATCCCCTGCCCGAGGGCTGCGAGCATGGCCGCGGCGTCCTGGTCACCCGCGGCGGCATCCTCCCTCAGGACGTCGGTCGGCTCCGCCAGAAGCCTTCGGAGGAGCCGGTTACCCGGCGGGATCTCCGCACGGTCCAATTCTGCCAGGAGGTCGACGGGATGCACATTGAATCCCGGGCGGTGCGGTCCGTAGCGGTCATGCAACGCGCGGAGAGC
>JADGDA010000315.1 GCA_015228695.1 Alphaproteobacteria bacterium | reverse complement strand
CGTTTCAGCGTCGTTCAGGAAACAGGGACCGCAGTCCCTCGGCCGAGGCGGCGCAGACGCCCCGCTCGGTGATCAGTCCCGTCACCAGCCGGGCCGGGGTGACGTCGAAGGCATGGTTGGCGACGGCGCATCCTTCCGGGACCAGGGTCACCGCAGCGACCTCCCCCGACGCCGTCCGTCCCGCGATCCGGGAAACCTCGCCCCCGTCGCGCTGCTCGATGGGAATTTCGCGGACGCCGTCGTTCACGGTCCAGTCGATGGTGGGGCTGGGCAGGCCGACATAGAACGGCACGCCGTTGTCGTGGGCGGCCAGCGCCTTCAGATAGGTGCCGATCTTGTTGCAGACGTCGCCCCGCGCCGTGGTGCGGTCGGTGCCGACGATGCACATGTCCACCATCCCGTGCTGCATCAGATGGCCGCCGGCGTTGTCCACGATCACCGTGTGCGGGATTCCGTGCTGGCCCAGTTCCCACGCGGTCAGGCTGGCGCCCTGGTTGCGCGGGCGGGTCTCATCCACCCAGACATGGACGGGGATGCCGGAGTCGTGGGCCGCGTAGATGGGGGCCAGGGCCGTGCCCCAATCCACCGTCGCCAGCCAGCCCGCGTTGCAGTGGGTCAGGATGTTGAGGCTTTTCGGCCGGCTCCTCTCCCGCCACAGCGTGTCGATGATCGCCTTGCCGTTTTCGCCGATCGCCCGGTTGATGGCGACGTCCTCGTCGCAGATGGCGGCGGCGCGTCCGTAGGCGGCGGCGGCGCGTCCGGAGGCGGGAAGGGGGGCCAGAAGCGCCCGCATCCCGTCAAGAGCCCAGCGCAGATTGATGGCCGTGGGCCGGGTCTCCAGGAGCATGGCGTGGGCCCGGTCCAGATTCCCGTCGGACGGGTCGTGGCGCATGGCGAGGCTCATGCCGTAGGCCGCCGTGGCCCCGATCAGGGGCGCGCCGCGCACCAGCATGTCCTTGATCGCGCGCGCGGTCTCCTCCGCTGTCTCCAGGCGGACGGTGGCGAACACATGGGGCAGCAGAGTCTGGTCGATGATCTCGACCCCCCAGCCATCCCGGGCCAGCCAGATGGTGCGCTGAGGCTTTCCGTTGACGTTCATCCGTATCATCCCCCCGGCGTGCGAAGATTTTCGGGTCGGCAATGCGGGGACTTTACCCGCGCCCCCCCGCCGCCCGCCAACGATATTTGCGGATTAAAGGGCGCCGTCTACACGCTCGTCCCGCCCACCGTGATCCCGTCCACCTTCAACGTCGGGACTCCGACGCCGACGGGGACGCCTTGACCCGCCTTGCCGCAGGTGCCGATGCCCTCGTCGAGCTTCAGGTCGTTGCCGATCAGGCTCACCTTGGTCAGCACGTCGGGGCCGTTGCCGATCAGGGTCGCGCCCTTGACCGACGGGCCGATCCGACCATCCTCGATCAGATAGGCCTCGGAGGCGGAGAACACGAACTTGCCGGAGGTGATGTCCACTTGGCCACCGCCGAAATTCACCGCGTAGAGGCCCTTCGCGACGGAACGGATGATATCCTCGGGCGGAACGTCCCCGGCCAGCATGAAGGTGTTGGTCATGCGCGGAAGCGGCGGATGGGCGTAGGACTGGCGGCGGCCGTTGCCGGTCGGCTCCACGCCCATCAGGCGCGCGTTCAGCCGGTCCTGGAGGTAGCCGACGAGGATGCCGTCCTCGATCAGGGTCGTGCGCCGGGCCGGAGTGCCCTCGTCGTCGATGGACAGCGAACCGCGCCGGTCGGGCAGGGTGCCGTCGTCGATGACCGTTACTCCGGGGGCGGCCACCCGCTTGCCCATGAGGCTGGCGAAGGCCGACGTCTTCTTGCGGTTGAAGTCCCCCTCCAGGCCGTGGCCGATGGCCTCGTGCAGCAGGATGCCCGGCCACCCCGGCCCCAGCACCACCGGCATCTCTCCCGCCGGGGCGGAAATGGAGCGGAGGTTGACCAGGGCTTGGCGCAGGGCCTCGTCGACGCTGGCCTTCCAGTGGGCCGGATCAAGGTAGGCGCCGTAGGCGACCCGTCCGCCGGAGCCATGGGTGCCGGTTTCCATGCGGCCGTCCGCGGCGACCACCACCGTCACGTTGAGGCGCACCAGCGGCCGGACATCGGCCGCCGCCCGTCCCCCGGAGCGCAGGATGTGGATCGCCTGCCAGCTTCCCGAAAGGGAGGCCATCACCTGGGTCACCCGGGGATCGCGGCTGCGGGCGTAGGCATCGATCTCGCCCAGAACCCCCACTTTGGCGTCGAAGGGAACCAGGGCCAGGGGATTGAGGTCGGCGTAGAGGGCGCGGTTGGTCCCCGGCGGCGGTTCGGCCATGGTTCCGCCCCGGCCCGCGCGCACCGCCGCGACCGTCTCCGCCGCGCGTTTCAGGGCGGCTTCGCTGATTTCGCTCGCATGGGCGTACCCGGCGGCCTCGCCCGACACGGCCCGCAGCCCGAATCCCTGGCTCGAATCGAAAGAGGCGCTCCGGATGCGGCCGTCCTCCAGGCTGAGGCTTTCGGACTGGCTGTATTCCAGGTACAACTCGCCGTCGTCCGCCCCCGCCAGGGC
Source organism: Alphaproteobacteria bacterium (assembly GCA_015228695.1). GTDB lineage: Bacteria > Pseudomonadota > Alphaproteobacteria > Rhodospirillales > Rhodospirillaceae > JADGDA01. The sequence goes on along the minus strand of JADGDA010000315.1, from coordinate 399 downwards.
TCCGTCCACGATCCGGGCGGCGGCGTCGCGATCCAGCCCGGTGCGGGTGAAGAACAGTTCCTCGGTGACGGCGGTATCGGACATGGGGGCCTCCCTGATCGTCGCCTTCGGGGATGGATGGAAAAGAAACGGTCCCGAGTTATATAGGGTGCCCGGGGAGGGGAGCAACGATGGCGTCGGGACTGATCGAACATCCGCTGCGGCGGACACTGGCGAACGAGGTGCACGCGCGGCCGTTCGAGGTCATCGGCAGCCCGTGCCGGGTGTCCCACATCGCCCTCCTGGGCGACGAGACGCTGTTCGTGGCCGAGTGGGACCGCCTGTTGGATTTGTGCCGGCGGCACGGGGTGGAGCCGCCGCCGTCCACCTCGTTCATTTCCGCCGATCTGGGGGCGTTCC
>JADGDA010000314.1 GCA_015228695.1 Alphaproteobacteria bacterium | reverse complement strand
GAGAAAGACCAGAAGAAACGAGGCGAACAGAATCACCCACGGCCGCGCGTCGGGGAGCATCGTCGGATCGCCGCCGGAAAGGGTCTGGGCATAGGCCTCGGGGAACAGCTCCCCCCGTTCCGCGAAGTCGGGATCATGGCGGACCAGAAAGGTGTGGAGCTTGCGCCGGCAGGCCTTGACCGCGCCCTTGTCGTTGTTGCCCCGGTATTTTCCCTTGAAGCCCGCGGCGAGGGCCATCAGGAAGATGGCGGCAAGGTCCCGGTCCGCCGGATCGTCCCGGTGCAGCAACTCATCGAGCTTGACGAAAAAACGCTCGCCCCCGACATAGGTCCCGAACAGACGCGCCTCGATCAGATTATCGCGCCAGGCGGCCTTGCCCTCCCACTCCAGGGCGTGGAGAAAGACCTCGTCGGCCAGGGCCGCCATGACGTACTGGGCCTCGCGCGCGGGGCTGGTCCGTCTCCCCTCCTCCCCCGTGTCCTCCCCCGGGGGCGCGACGCGGCGCAGGAGGGCGACCAGCCGCTGGCTGACCGCGTCGATGCCGCCCAGGGGGGTTCCGTCGTCGTCCGTGGCCTCCACCGCCGAGAACACCCAGTCGCCGGCCAGCGCCCGCCGCTTCATGACCACCAGTTCGGCGTGAAAGTCGCGGTACAGCTCGAACAGATCGCCGCTGCTCACGGCGCACCGTCCGCCGCGTCGTCATCGCCGGGGATATACAGCGTCACCTCGGCCGGAGCCTTCTCCCCCCGTGGATCGCCCCGATTGAGGATGACCATGGGCTCGCCCGCCCGGATGAAGCCGGGATCGTTCGCGACCGAGAACAGGGTGACGCCCGGCGGCGGCGTCACTCCCAGCCGGTCGTCCCGGTCGATGATCCGGCGCGCCGCCCCCAGAATCCGGCGCTCGCCGATGGAGCGGATGGTGCTTTCAGAGCCGATCAGGCTGTTTTCGATCCAGGCGGCGGCGTCCGAATCGGCGGCGCCGGCGCGGTGGCGGACGCCGATCACCAGCGGCGCGCCGAGCCAGGACTCCTTGAGGACCAGACGCAGGGCCCCGTTCCGGGCCGTGAAGGCCGCCACGCCGTAAGCCTTGCGGACGCCGTCGATCAAGCGGTCGATGATGTCGATCGCCAGGGTGAACGGGGTACGGGGGTCGTCGTGGCTGAAGGCCGGCGGGGCCGGCGGGACCATGCCTCCGGACAGGGCGGTCAGGTGGCCGATCAGACCGCACAGGGCGACATAGACCGTGAAGGGGTGGGAGACGCCGGTGGCCAGGATCGCCTCGAACGGGGGCAATCCGGCGACCAGACCATGGATGACGGTCCGTCTGTCCAAAACCACGCCGTGGCCGATGGCGGCGGTCGGAGTCTGGACCCGGGAGGCCAGGGACAGCGCCTTTTCCCGCAGCCGCGCCGCCACCGCCGCGCACCGCCGCCCCAGCTCCGACTCCGGGGACACCCGGAGCGACGGAGCCACGAAGTCCCCCAGGGCCAGCGCCCCGTCGCGGAACACCACCTCGGCCAGGGGAAGGCCCGTGTATTTCCCCGGAGGCCGGTCCACCGCCAGCAGGCTCAGCCGTGGCCGGAGGCGCGGGATGCGCAGGCCGCCCTCGCCGGTGTTGGCATCCGCGACCGGCGCGCCCTCCACCGAGGCATAGCGCTCGGGTCCGTCTCCTTCCCCCGGAGCCAGGGGAACCGCGACGAAAATCCGCAGCGGACGCTTCCGGATGCCGTCCATCAGGGGCGACAGATCGACCAGCAGGTCGTCGTCGGTTCCCGCGTGACGGATCAGCAGGCCGTCGGGCATCACGGCCTCCAGCTCGCGCACCCGGAACACCCCGTCGGCCAGGGCCGGGGCATCGACGGAGAGTCTCAACACCCCCCAATGGAACGGCGAGGCCAGATGGAGGTGGGCGTGGAGCAGGCTTTCCTGACGCAAGGCGAGCTGCTGGAAATGCTGCGGGGCCAGCAGCATGCCCTCATGCCACTGGATGGCGTCCGGGGGATGAATATCGGTCATTGTCCCTCTCCGGCTTCCTCTCTGGCGTCATTCGCTGATTTTTTCAATGGCCATGTCCCTTGCCTTGACGTGCAGAACGAGCCCGGACAGCGTTTCCAGCCGGAGCCTGTGGTCCCCCGGAGTGGCAAAATCGGCGAAGAGCAAAAATCCGCGCACCGGCCTGGAAACGTCGGGTCTGACCAGAGGCGCCGTCATTTGTCCGGGCACCACCTCCCACTCCCAGGACCGGAAGCCGTGGGGGGACTCGCGCCGCAACTGGTCCCGGTTGGAGAACCATCCCCGCGCCGTCATCGTCTGCAACCGCCCCAGCAGAGGGCCGTCGAACACGGCGACGAGGTCCACCGCCACGGGCCGGTCCAAATTGGCTCCCCGGTCCACCATGATCCGGATTTCATGGGTCCCCGCCTCCCACAGGTCGCGGCCGCCGCTCCCTCCGCCCCCGCTCCCGGCACAGGCGGCGAGACAGGACAGGGCGGCCAGCAGGCAGGCCCGGCCCAACGGGATCACCCGCCGGAGCGTCACGGTTCCCAGATCGGGCGGGATGTTGACCAAAATCGCGCTCTGCCGTCCATATGTTGGGGCCATGTGTTGGGGCCATGCGTCGGGAAAAGCCTTTGGTCCAGCCAAGACATGCTCTGATTTTTTAAGGCAAAGAGTGTAAACAGTACAGCGGCTTGTTGACAGCCTCCCTTGCTTTCCCTAGTAGTTGCCCAGGTTATCCGAGGGTCTGCACCCTCCGCCGGGCTGCGTTTTGATGGATCAGATGGATCGCGATTCCGTGGGCCGCGACTCCCCCGGGCCGGCTCCCGCCGATCCCCTGGGTCCGCCGCTGCCCCGTTTCATGCTGGGGGGCGACCGGGGCGGGGTCAAAGGCGCCGCGCGGTTGTGGAGCCGGGACCTGAAGCGGACTCCGCCGGAGCCCCAGGCGTCCCGCCCGGCTTTTCCCGTGCT
>JADGDA010000313.1 GCA_015228695.1 Alphaproteobacteria bacterium | reverse complement strand
CCCCCAACAGCCCGAAGGAGGCTACCCGTTCAGCAAGCGGCTTTCAGCCCAATTCCATTTGCCGCGTCGAGGAGCCCCCTGCAAATGGGCCGGGCACGTCAACGACAGCCACGGTGGCATGCGGGAGAAGGACGGCCATGTCGGCGCATGGACCCACGCCGGCCAGGGTGTACAGGAGACCCGCGTTCCCGACAACGTGATCCGGATCACCCGGCACAAGGCGCGCGGCATTGAGACCGAACACCCGGCCGTGTTCCCGGCGGCCTTACCGACCTTCGTCATGGAGACCTACAGCGATCCTGGCGAGGTTTGCTACGAGCCCTTTTCAGGCTCGGGAACGTCCATCGTAGCGGCAGAGCGGCTCGGCCGCATCATGCGGGCCATCGAACTGGCCCCGGAATATTGCGACGTGGCGGTGCTGCGGTTCCGCCAGCAGTTTCCGGCGGTATCGGTAACCCTTGAAGGCGACGGCCGCACCTGGGAGCAGGTGGCAACCGAGCGGCAGAAAGGTCAAGATAATGCCCGTCCTTGAAATCGCCCAGTGGTCCTTGGACCGCCTGCTGCCCTACGCCAGAAACGCCCGCACCCACTCCGACGATCAGGTGGCCCAGATCGCCGCCAGTATCGCCGAGTTCGGCTTCAACAATGCGGTTTTGGTTGACGAGCGGGGCGAGATCATCGCCGGGTACGGCCGGTTGCTTGCGGCGCGACAACTCGGCCTTGCTGATGTTCCCGTCGTGGTCCTTGCCCATCTGAATGACGCGCAGAAGCGGGCCTTTCGTATCGGCGACAACCAGATTGCCCTCAATTCCGCCTGGGATGAGGGTATTTTGCGCCAGGAATTGGACGAACTGCACGATCTGGGCGTCGATTTGCCCCTCACCGGCTTCGAACTCGATGACATTGACCGCATGCTGGCGGCCGAAGACGGCGAAGATGCCAATGAAGGAGAAGACGAAGCTCCAGAACCGCCAGCCGATCCTGTTTCCCGGCCCGGCGACCTGTGGCTGCTGGGCGAGCATCGCTTGCTGTGCGGTGATGCCACGATCCTGGACGATGTCGAGAAGGCCCTGGGCGGTGCTCGGGCTGCGATGTGTTTTTCCGATCCGCCGTACAATGTCGACTACACGGGAGGAACCGGGTCGAAGCGGTCGCGGATTGCCAACGATGATCTGGGCAAGGGCTTTGCGACCTTCCTGTTCGACGCCTGCGTCAACATCCTGACATCCACGGACGGGGCCGTCTATCTCGCCATGTCCTCGTCGGAGTTGCATACGCTTCAGAAGGCTTTCGTCAACGCTGGCGGACACTGGTCAACCTTCATCATCTGGGCCAAGGACTGCTTTACCCTCGGCCGCGCCGACTACCAGCGTCAGTACGAGCCGATTCTGTACGGATGGAGAGAAGGCGTCGCGCACCACTGGTGCGGTGACCGCGACCAAGGCGACGTCTGGCAGATCGCCCGGCCACGGGTCAACGATCTGCACCCGACCATGAAGCCGGTGGAACTGATGGAGCGGGCAGTGCGCAATTCCAGCCGACGCGGCGACCTAGTGCTTGATCCCTTCGGCGGCTCCGGCACCACCCTGATCGCCTGCGAGAAGACCGACCGAAGGGCGGCTCTGGTCGAACTCGACCCGGCCTATTGCGACGTGGTCGTCCGCCGTTGGCAGGAGATGACGGGCAAGGCGGCAACGCTGGACGGAGACGGGAGAATTTTCGACAAAATCGTAGCAGCAGGGCGATGACGTTACCCGACAATATCGTCGATAGTTACGTTCAGCGCCGTCGCAATCGCCCTAATTGCGCCAACCGACCCGTCGCGCTTTCCTGCCTCAATTTGGCTGATATATGCCTGAGATAGCCCGGCGGCGGAGGCAAGATCGCCGACCTTCATGCCTCGATGTTCGCGCCAGACTCGCACGGGGTTATCGCCCGCCAAAACTCTACCGACCACGCCTGCAGGGACCAATTTTTCGTCACCAGACACAAGCCGCTCCCGGAACCGATCAATGATCGCGCCAGCCTCGGCATCGTCTGCCACATCGACCATCCTTTGATAGTCGGCCTCGGGTAGTACAGCCATCCGACCGGCAGGGGTGTCGATGAATTGCACAAGCATTTGTCAGCCCTCGTACACGGAGCCTCTCGGCCCGATCTTGATCACGGCAATCACCACCCCGTCGTCGCTCATGATCACTCGCCAGTCGCCGACACGTAGACGGAATTCACCGGCGCGGCCCTTGAGCGGCATTAGATTATTGCCAAGCGAGGCAGGATCGGTCGCAAACTGCTCGATCTTGGAGACAATCAACGCCGAGACGCTCGCCGACATCCGACGGAGCACCTTGAAAGCGTCCCTGCTGTAGGCAACTGTCCTCACGCTCTAAGAATAGCAGAGAGCTATATTTTGCTCAAGGCGATTTTCGCCGATAGGTGTGCCGCCGGATGAATGACTGGGGCGCTGGACGGCGACGGACGCACCTTCGCGGAACTCGCGGGCACCGAACGCGGTGCCACAAACTGACGGGCATCTCGCCCAAAACAACGAAAGGAACACGAAGATGGATCGGAACATCGCTCACGCCCAGTCCCCCACGATGGCCAGCCCCACCTCGCTGCTGCATGGGATGGGGCGGCTTCTGGCGGGCGTGACCCGAACCGGCATCGTCGCAACCGCCAGCCTGGGCATCATCTACGCCGGACTCGTTCTCGGGATCACCGCCTGCTCACTTCTGCTTCAATGAGACGCGCCAATGGCAACGGCCCGGTAGCGCGATCGAATGTCGCTACGTGCCGCACTATCTGGTGGACGAATACCGTGCCGCCGGGTGGACCATCGAGCCGCTGGAGTGTCATCATGGAGCATACTCCATGCTGGCATCGCGGGATGTTTCGCCGGGAATACAAGGCCAGAAATACAAGGAACGCATGAGCCCGCCCCCTCCTGCCGGGTCTCCGGTCGGGGGGGCGGGGTGCCAGGATTAGG
>JADGDA010000312.1 GCA_015228695.1 Alphaproteobacteria bacterium | reverse complement strand
TCGCGCTCGATGAAATAATCCTTCTCGTTATCGACAACAGGCCACAATCTGGCCTCGCCCTTCGGCGAGAGACGTTGGACCGACTTATCCCGATGGGCTTCCCTCGGATAAACATCCGAGTTCATCCCCAGTTGGGCAAGAGAGACTTTTGACATCACTCCCACTCCTAACCAGCAGATGGACCAGACCTGAAAGAGGGCGCGTTTCTCGCCGATTTCGAGCAAATCCGCAAGGAAAAAATGCAAATCAAAAATGCGGATCAAGGCGGTTCAACACCGGATCGGCCGGGTCGAGGCGGCCGAGAATCCGCACCAGACGGGCAAATCGATCCGTCCGGCCGTTGAGCCGAGCCTCCAGCAGACGAAGATAACCCCAGGCGCGCGTGAAGGGAGTGTATTCCACCAGCGCCGGCGTTTCCAGCGCGGCATCGAAACCCGGGTCCGGAATGCGCCAGCCGGGTCCGTAAAGTTCTTCCAGCACGGGCTCGGGATGGACGATGCGCCAATGGCGGCCCCAGGGGGCATCGGCAAGCGCGACTTCGAATTTACGGAAGCGCAGCAGGCGTCCTTCCGCGCGGGGCAGACCGACGGGCCACCAGCCGCCGACGATGCGGTCCGTTCCGGGATCGTAATCGGCGCCGATGATGTCGAGGGTGATCGAGCTTTCTTCGTGAACGAAACTGCGAAAGTTCACCGCCTTGAGCGGGATCCAGGCGGCGGCCCAGCCCAGTCCGGGCAAGAACTCCACCACCCGGTCGAAAAATTCGATCGGGGTAACGACGTCGAGGTCCTTGTCATGGGCCAGCAGGCGCCCCTCGCGCACCAGTCCCAGCAACGTGCCGCCGGAGGCAAAGGCGACCAAGCCGCGCGCGGCCAGCTCCACCAGCGTCCGGCGCAGAAGCGGCAGGGCGCGTTCGGGGTCGAAGGTCACCGGCGAACGCCGGTTTTCTTCGGGCCAGGGCAGGAGCGCCGCTTCCTCCAGGGCCGTGATCGTCTCCGTCCGCGCCTCGGCGATGCGCCACAGGCTGAGATTCCCCAGGGCCAGGAAATACCTCAACCACACCCGCGCCGGCGCGTGCGCGGGGCCGGACGAGCGGGCGAGGGCCGAGGCGAACGTCTCGACGGCCTGCACCGGTTGCCGCGCCAGCAGTTCCGGCGCCCCGCGCAGAAGGTCGCGTAATTCGACGGCGTCCATCGGACAGACTCTCGGGCCGGGAGATTACGTGCGTCCGCACGCGGTCCGACATGAAATCACGGGAACGCATTGGACGGCAAGGGAATGCCGGAGATTCCGCCGGATAACCTTGGCTCGGGAGGCGGATATCGGGTAATCTGTGAGAAAGATAAAGAGTCGCGTCGTCCCGGAGAACGCGGGGCGGCGGGCGGGTGCGGCGTCTCCGGGAGGCGTGCGCCCGGGGGGTTCTGGAGGAGTCATGAAGGTCTCCTTGCTGAAGGAGTCCTGGGCGAGAACGCCTGGGACGCGCGACGTGGTTCCCGTAGTCCTCGGGCTGTTGGCGGCCGTGGCGACGTTCTTCGTCGTGGTGTGGGTGGATCGCGACCTGAGCACCGACTTCCGCGAGCGGCACCGCACCCAGGTGCAGGCCCAGTTGGGGAAGATGCGGGCCAACCTTGAATCGGCCCTGAACGCCCGGCTGCATCTGGTGCGCGGCTTGGCGGCCCTCGCGAAGTCGGAAGGCACCATCGACGAGGCCGGGTTCCAGAAATTCGCGGCGGCCCTGCTGGGCGGCCAGCCCGGCATCCGCAGCCTGCAACTCGCTCCCGGGGCCGTCGTCACCCATATCTATCCGCTCCAGGGGAACGAGGCGGCCAAGGGACATGGTCTTCTCGCCGACCCGGAGCGCAGGGAGGCGGCGATGCGGGCCATCGCGAACCGCGAGTTCGTCATCGCCGGTCCGGTCCATCTCCGGCAAGGCGGCGTCGCGCTGGTCGGGCGCCTTCCCATTTTCGTGTCTCCCGAGGGCGGTGGCGAGGAGCGGTTCTGGGGGTTCTCCATCATCCTGATCGACCTCGACCCCCTGTTGCGGGAAGGCGGGGTCACCGGAGAATCGGGAGGCCTGCAAGTTTCGCTCCGGGGAAAGGACGGCAAAGGGGCCGCCGGCGAGGTGTTTTTCGGGGAGCCGTCGGTGTTCGACCGCGATCCGGTGGCGTTCGATATCCTTCTGCCCCATGGATCGTGGCGGCTTGCCGCTCTTCCCGTCGGCGGCTGGCCCAATGGTCATCCCGGAGAGACGTGGCTTTGGATCGGTGGGGCTTGGCTGTCGCTGAGCATCGGCGCCCTGGTCTTCTTCCTGGTCTGGCGGGATGAAACCATCCGTGGAACCAGACAGCGCCTTATCGAGGCCCAGCGCATCGCCAAGCTCGGCAACTGGGATTGGAACGTCGTCACCAACGACCTGTGGTGGTCGGACGAGATCTACCGGATCTTCGGAACCGAACGGAAGACGTTCGGGACGAGTTACGAGGCCTTTCTGGAGAAAGTGCATCCCGACGACCGCGAGGCCGTCGCCCAGTGCGTCGATAAAGCCCTCCACGGGAACGAGCCGTACAGCATCGATCACCGGATTGTCCTTGCCGACGGAACGGAAAAGACGGTCCACGAGGAAGCCGAGGTGGTTTTCGATGAAAAGGGACGCGCCGCCCGGATGATCGGCACGGTGCACGACATCACCGAGCGGAAGCGGGTCGAAAGGGCGTTGCGGCGCTCCAACGCCGAACTGGAGCAGTTCGCCTACGTGGCGAGCCACGACATGAGGGACCCGCTCACCGTCATCGTCGGGTTCAGCGAAATCCTCGCCGCGCAGAGCAAGGACAGGATGGACGCGGAGAGCGCCGAGTACCTGGCCCACATCATCCAGTCGGCGAAACGGTTGCTGGGGATGACGACGGATTTGCTGGAACTGGCCCGGCTCGCCCAGAGCGGCTGGAACTTCGGACCGACCGATTTCAACCGGGTGATCGGACTGGTCCTCGG
>JADGDA010000311.1 GCA_015228695.1 Alphaproteobacteria bacterium | reverse complement strand
AACGCAGGATGGTTTTTTTCAAGGGGGCGATCCGGTCGACGACCGCGAGCCCGAGGTCGCGGATGACCCGAAGGGGCGCCGCGTCGGAGAAGAACAACCGCGCCAAGCCGTCGTCGGCAAGCAGGGCGGTGGTGTTGTCGAAACGGCGCCAGCGGCGGTACTGTGCCAGGACCCGGACGTCGCCCGGGTCGAATCCCAGCCGCGCGGAGTCCACCAGGATCTCGGCCAGGGCCGCCACGTCGCGGAACCCGATCCCGGTCTGAAGACCGGTGATGGAAGGCATGGCGTGGGCGGCCTCGCCGATCAGCGCCAGCCGGCGGGCCACGCAGGAGTCGGCCAGAAGCGGCGACAGGGACCCGGTCCGGCGCGGCCCGACCAGACGCAAGCCCCCCAGAAAATCGCCGAATCGATGGGACAGCTCGACCAGAAAGGCATCCTCGGTCAGGCCCATGAGGGCGGACGCCCGGTCGCACCGCTCGCACCAAGTGACCGCAGACCGGTTGCCGGCCAGGGGCAGGATGGTGAACGGTCCGGCGGGAAGGAGTCTCTTGCAGGCAAGGCCCTGGTGGGGGCGGTCATGTTCGACCACGCAGGCGATGGCCGTCCGCCCATGGTCCCAACGGGCGGCCTCGATGCCGGCCATGGCGCGGATCGGGGAGTCCCGCCCATCCGCGGCGACGACGAGCCGCGCCGAACGGACGCGGCCGTCGGAAAAGGTAACCCGGGCGCGCCGGTCGTCCATGTCCAGGGCTTCGACCCGGGCGGACGCCGACACGGCCGCTGTCGGCAAGGCGGCCACGGCCGCTGTCGGCAAGACGGCCAGCCGGTGCCGGACGGCGCGCCGCAGGGTCCGGTTCTCGACGGCCCAGCCGAGCGGGTCCTCGCTCACGTCCCGGTGATCGTAATGGAGCAGCAGCGGCGAATCGCCCTCGACGACGCGCAGATCCCGGATCTCGCCCACGTCGTCCGCCACGCCGTCCCAGATGCCCGTCGCCTCAAGCAGCTTGCGGACGGACGGGGTGAGGCCCTGGGCGAGGCCGTCGTCCGCGTCGGAGGAGGCCCCTCCGTCCACCACCTCGACGCGCAAACCCGCCTGCGCCAGGGCACAGGCCAGGACACCGCCGAGGGGGCTCGCCCCCACGATCAGAACCTCGGTGTCGAGCAGGGAGTCGGGAGGAGATGTCTTACTCATGGGAACCGCCGGGAACAACCAGGGACGACCTCGACCGCAATGCCTTTCGTGCGACCGGAGCGCCGCAGTTTCGCGCGAACGCCCCCGATTTGTCCAGCGCCCGTCTTTCCTTCAACCATGCCTCGATAACGGGCAAGGTGGCCATGAATGCCGATATTTTAGGCGGATTGCGGGGCGGGCGGAGGCTCCGGGTTCGCGTTTCCGAAGTGGCACGCAAATTGAGTGGCAAGATTGAGTTGAGGACGGGCTGCAACGGGTATGGAGGTTCGTGACATGGTTTCAATAGGGAGTGGTATTGCTGGGCGCGTGTCGTCCAGGGCGCCCGGAGGCCTGGGGTGGCTCGGGGGCGCGCTCGCGCTGGCCGCGATGGTGGCGGGGGGCCCGGCCCACGCCGCCGACGGCCCCGTCCTGAATTCCGGCGACACCGCCTGGCTCCTGACGTCCACGGTGCTGGTTCTGATGATGACCATCCCGGGGCTGGCCTTGTTCTACGCCGGCATGGTCCGCCGCAAGAACATGCTGGCGACGGGAACCCAGAGCTTCGCGATCTGCGCGCTGGTCACCGTCCTGTGGATGGTCGTGGGCTACTCGCTCGCCTTCACCGAGGGCAGCCCGTATCTGGGAGGCCTCGGACGGGCGTTCCTGATGGGGATGGAAAAGGGGAACGTGGGTCCCATCGCGGCCACCATCCCCGAGTCGGTGTTCATGATGTTCCAGATGACCTTCGCCATCATCACCCCGGCGCTGATCACCGGAGCCTTCGCCGACCGGCTCAAGTTCTCGTCTCTGTTGGCCTTCATGACCCTGTGGCTGCTGGTGGTCTACGTTCCGGTCGCCCATTGGGTCTGGGGTCCGGGCGGGTTTCTCAGCGCGGCGGGCGTCCTCGACTTCGCCGGAGGCACGGTGGTGCACATCAACGCCGGCGTCGCCGGTCTGGTGGCCGCCTACGTGATCGGCCCGCGCAAGGGCTACGGCACCGAGAACATGGCTCCGCACAACCTGATGTACAGCCTGATCGGCGCGTCGTTGCTGTGGGTGGGCTGGTTCGGCTTCAACGCCGGTTCGGCGGTCGTCGCCGACGGGCTGGCGGGCATGGCCATGGCCGTGACCCAGATCGCCGCCGCCGCCGCCGCGCTGTCGTGGATGTTCATCGAGTGGGCGCTGCGCGGCAAGCCGAGCGTGCTCGGCATCGTGTCCGGGGCCGTGGCCGGTCTGGTCGCCATCACCCCGGCCTCGGGCTTCGTCAATCCGTCGGGGGCCCTGGCGATCGGCCTGATCGCGGGGGCCGTGTGCTTCTGGGGCGCGACCTGGCTGAAGAAGACCCTGGGCTACGACGACTCCCTCGACGCCTTCGGCGTGCACGGGGTCGGCGGAATCGCCGGCGCCCTGCTCACCGGCGTGTTTGCGGTGTCGTCGGTCGGCGGCGAGGGAAAGTCCGGCCTGATCGACGGAAACGCCGCGCAGATCGGGACCCAGGCCTATGGCGTGGTGATCACCATCGTCTACTGCGCCATCGCGACCTTCATCCTGCTGAAGCTGGTGCAACTGGTGTTCGGACTGCGGGTGACGCCCGAAGAAGAACGCGAGGGACTGGATATCAGTCTGCACGGAGAGACGGTGCACTAAGTACGGTTCCTCAAGACGGTGGACCACGCGGGTGCGAACGGCGATCTTCGCCCCCCGTGGTCCACTGAGTTTTGAGGGGTTGTCGCCATCGCCCGGCAGTCATACCGGACGCTATCGGCTCCTCGACGTTTCGAGTGGAATCGTCCCCCCTCGCCATCAGCCTGACACCGTGCTCGCGTCCGTCAA
>JADGDA010000310.1 GCA_015228695.1 Alphaproteobacteria bacterium | reverse complement strand
TGTTGGGGCGCCAGCCGTCCGGGGCGATGATGGTCTGATCGATGCACCACCACGCCTCCTCCTCGGTCTCGCCCTTCCAGGCGAAGACGGGGATGCGCGCGGCGGCAATGGCGGCGGCGGCCTGATCCTGGGTCGAGAAGATGTTGCAGGAACTCCAGCGGACGGTGGCTCCGAGCGCGGTCAGGGTCTCGATCAGGACCGCGGTCTGGATGGTCATGTGCAGGCAGCCGGCGATCCGCGCGCCCTTCAGGGGCTGCGCCGCGCCGTATTCCTCGCGCAGAGCCATGAGGCCGGGCATTTCGGTCTCGGCGATGGCGATCTCCTTGCGGCCCCAGTCCGCCAGCCCGATGTCGGCCACCTTGTAGTCGGTAAAGGTCATTCGGTCTCTCCGCGATTGCAATGGATGGGGCCGGGCGGCGGCACGGGAAATCCTCCAGCCGGCCGCGCGCCCGCCCACGGTCGGCGCGATTGCGTCGCGTATACCAGCCGCGCCCCCGGGCGGCAAGGCAGAACAGAGCGAAGGTTGACGCCCGCGCATCGGCGACTATATCAATTCCCCGGAGACGTGTTCGGGGGGCATCCGACCGGGAAGGCGTAAAAATGGCGCGCATGACGACATTCAATAGCCCTTTTCTACTGGGGTTCGACCATTTCGAGCGGGTTCTCGACCGGGTTTCCAAGGCGTCCGCCGAAAACTTCCCTCCCTACAACATCGAGCAGGTGGGAGAATGCGGGCTGCGGATCACCCTGGCCGTGGCCGGATTTGCCGAGGGCGATCTCAACGTGTCCGTCGAGGACAACCAGATGATCGTGCGGGGGCGGCAGGAGGAAGAGGAGGACGGCTCCCGCGTCTACCTGTACCGGGGGATCGCCGCGCGCCAGTTCCAGCGCAGCTTCGTCCTCGCGGAGGGCATCGAGGTGAAGGGCGCCTGGCTCGACAAGGGGCTGCTGCACATCGATCTGGAACGCCCGGCCCCGGAAACCCGTGTCCGCACCATCAAGATCGACACCCCCTCGCCGTCCGCAAAACCGCCGTCCCCCGGACCGATGATCACCGCGCGGACGAAGGCTTGACGTCTCCCGCGCTCCGTTATTGTAAAAACCGGCAAATCGCGTAGCTTGATCCCGATATTCCTGACGGAGGGGGGTTCCCATGGCGACCGTAATCACCGTCGCGCAGCAGAAGGGCGGCGCGGGCAAGACCACCGTCGTGGCGCAGTTGGCCGTCGCCTGGAGCAAATCCAGGAGCGTCGCCCTGATCGACATCGACCCCCAGGGCAGCCTCAGCGCATGGTATCGGGAGCGCCAGGAAAAACTGGGCGCCGCCGCCGGGGGGCTGCACCTGTCGGACATTCCCGGCTGGAAGATCGGGACGGAACTGGACAAGCTGCGCCGCCGGTTCGACATCGTGGTCATCGACAGCCCGCCCCATGCCGAGACCGAGGCCCGTGCCGCGATCCGCTCCGGCGATCTGGTGGTGGTCCCGATCCAGCCCAGTCCCATGGACCTGTGGGCCACCCGGGCGACCCTGGATCTGGCGACGAAGGAGAAACGTCCGGCGCTGCTGGTGATCAACCGCCTGCCTCCACGGGGCAAGTTGCCGGAGACGGTGTTGGCGGCCCTGCGGGAGTCCGGGACGCCGATCGCCCAGTCCACCCTGGGCAACCGCATGGCCTTCGCCTCCAGCATGATGGAGGGGCGGGGGGTGGTCGAAACCGCCCACGGCACCCAGGCATCCGATGAAACCGAGGCCCTTGCCGCCGAAATCGTCGCGAGGGCGGGCCGATGATGTCCTCCGCTCTCCTTGCCCTGCACCCCCTGGCTGCCATCGTGTGGGCGGGGGGGGTATCCTTCGCCCATATCGGGCCGACGATGTCCTCCGTTCTCCTCGCCCTGCACACCCTTGCCGCCATCGTGTGGGTGGGGGGGATGTTCTTCGCCCATATGGCGTTGCGCCTCGCGGTGGTTCCGATGGCGCCAAAGGACCGCCTGGAGTTGTGGGGCCGGGTTTTCCCCCGGTTCTTTCCCTGGGTCTGGCTGGCGGTCGCGGTTCTGCTGGGGAGCGGGTGGGCCCTGGTCCTGACCGTTCACGGGGGCATGGCGGGCGCGGGGTTGCACATTCATCTCATGAACGGTCTCGGCACGCTGATGATGGCGCTGTTCGTGCTCCTGTTCTTCGGCCCCTATGCGCGTCTCCGCCGCGCGCTGGCCAAGGGGGACCTCCCCCGCGCCGCCGCCGCCCAGGGCTGGATCCGGCGCATCGTCCTGGTCAACCTCAGTCTCGGCCTGTTCGTTTCCGCCCTTGCGGCGGGGGGACGCTACTGGGGTTGATGGACGCGCATTCGTCCGGCAGTCTGGGCGCGGGCTTCTTCCGTTTCGTGCCCGGCGGCGGCGGGCGCAGGGCGCGGACGTCGGGTTGCAGCCATCGGTCCAGGGAGGAGTCGCAGCCGTCGCCCTGGGGGATGGGATTGCCGGGAACGCACGTTTCGTCCCCCGGCGGGCAGTTCAGCCGCACATGAAAATGCGCGTCGTGAAAATACCACGGGCGAATCAGCCGCAACCAGGAACGGTCCCCGGCCACGGTGCGGCAGAGGTGGCGCTTGATCGCGCCGTTGACGAAAATGCGTTCGACGCCGGGGGATCGGGCGGCGATTTCCAGGAGGCGCGCGACTCCCCGGTTCCAGACCCCCGGCACGATGTCGAGTCCGTTCCCCGCCACCACCGACGGCGTCTCGATCTCCTCCCGTCCGTCCGGCGCCAGGGTCGGCTTCGGCGCCAGGGTGTACCAGATGTCGGCGTCCAGGCCGTTCTGATGGCTGGCGTGGCCGTAGTCCGCCGGTCCGCCCCGGGGCTGGGAGAGGTCGCCGACGTAGAACGTCTCCAACCCCGCGTCGCGGGCGGCGCGGCCGAGGGAGCGCACGAACGCGATCAGGCGGGGGTGCCCGTAGTACCGGTGGCGATTGATGCGCACCACCTGGAACCCCTGGCCGTCGAAGGGCAGCGCCTCCGCCCCGGCGACGCAGCCC
>JADGDA010000030.1 GCA_015228695.1 Alphaproteobacteria bacterium | reverse complement strand
CCGGGGTGGATGACGGGGGGCCGGCACGGGCGGGGGGGCGGGTCGCCGTGGCCGGGGGAATGGCCGGCCTGCTCCGGACGGCTCCCGCCCCGGCCGTCGCCGGGCTGGCGGCCGGGGCGGAAGCCCTCGTCGCGGAGGCGCGCCGGGACCACGGGCGAGTCCCCAGGGCCGCCCTCCCGCTCCTGCTCCCCGCCCGCCTTCTCGACGGCTATCTGGAACGCTCGCGCCGCCGGGGCTACGCGGCGGACGAACTGGAACGGGGGTGGCGGCATCCGGGGGTGTTACGGCTCCTGCTCGCCTACGGGCTCGCGCGATTTTAGCCATTGGTCCAGGTCGCGGAGGGCGCGGCCGGTGTAGGCGCGCTTGCGGTCCGCCCCCCGCAATTTGCGCCCCGGAGGCAGGTCCGGCACGTCCTGGGAACCGGGCTCGGGAAAAAGGCCGAAGTTGATGTTCATGGGTTGAAAGGTCCGGTCGTCGGCCCCCCCCGTGATGTGGGCCAGAAGGGCCCCCATGGCCGTGGTGGGAGGTGGTGGCAGGGGAGCCCGCCCGTACCGTTCCCAAGCGGCGAAGAACCCGGCCAGCAACCCGACCGACGCGCTCTCCACATAACCCTCGCAGCCGGTGATCTGCCCGGCGAAGCGCAGGCGCGGATCGGCCTTGAGGCGGAGGGAGGAATCCAGAAGGCGCGGGCTGTTGATGAAGGTATTGCGATGCATCCCGCCGAGACGGGCGAACTCGGCGCGCTCCAGCCCCGGAATCGAGCGGAACAGCCGGATCTGGTCGTCATGACGCAGCTTGGTCTGAAACCCGACCATGTTGTAGAGGGTGGCCAGGGCATTGTCCTGGCGGAGTTGGACCACCGCGTGAGGGCGTTCCTCTGGACGGTGGGGGTTGGTCAGGCCGATGGGCTTCATCGGGCCGAAGGCGAGGGTTTCCGGCCCCCGCTCCGCCATGACCTCGATGGGCAGACAGCCCTCGAAATAGGGGGTCTTGGTCTCCCATTCGCGAAACCCGTGCCGTTCCGCGGCCAGGAGGGCCTCGACGAAGGCGTGGTACTGTTCCCGGTCCAGGGGGCAGTTGATGTAGTCGCCCGCCTCCCCGTCCGGATTGCCCTTGTCGTAGCGCGACTGGAACCAGGCCACATCCAGATTCACGGAATCCCGATAGACGATCGGCGCTATGGCGTCGAAGAAGGCCAGCGACTCCTCCCCCGTCAAGGCGCGGATGGACTCGGCCAGCGCCGGGGACGTCAACGGGCCGGTGGCGATGATCACGGAGTCCCAGTCCTCCTGGAACGTAGAGGTGATTTCACCCCGGCGGACGTCGATCAGGGAGTGGGCCTCCATCGCCGCCTGGACGAGCCCGGAAAACCGCTCCCGGTCCACGGCGAGCGCCCCCCCCGCCGGGACCTTGGCGGCATCCGCCGCGGTCATGATCAGGGAGCCAAATCGGCGCAACTCCTCGTGCAGCAGCCCGACGGCGTTGTTGTCCTTGTCGTCGGAGCGGAAGGAATTGGAACAGACCAGTTCGGCCAGATCCGAGGTGACGTGCGCCTCGGTGCCGCGCTCCGGGCGCATTTCGTGAACGACGGCGGGCACGCCGGCCCGAGCCAACTGCCAAGCGGCCTCGCAACCGGCCAATCCGCCGCCGACGATGTGAACGGGTTTGATCGCAGTGTTCATCATCGGCATCACTTAATGCGGCGGAGCGGCCAAGTCCACATCATCAATCGCATTTGAAAATTTCGATGGATGTCCTCCCGGCAAGGGGCTTTCCAACAGCCATTGAGGCCGCGCGGAGCGTTAGCGGAGCGAGCCTAGGGCGCGGACGCGCCCGCCCGGCGACTGAGGGGGCGAAAAAACAAGGGTCATCGGGTTCACCCGATGACCCTGGCCAAGTCCACGGCTTCTTGACAGATGGGGCGGCCGATGAGTACCTGTGCGGCCTTAAGCGCACTCGATCATGGAGCGGACATGGACCTGACGACGGGAATAAGCCTGGGAGCCTTGGCGGTGGCCCTGCTGGCGATGAAGTTTCTGCCGCGTCTCATCGCGGGAGTTCCCTTCGTCTCGCCATTGGAACTGAAAAGCAAAATGGACCGGGGCGAGGAATTGCTGGTGGTCGACGTGCGCACGGAAAGCGAGTTCACGGGGGACCTGGGTCATGTTCCGGGCGCCATGAACCTGCCCCTCGGGCAGTTGCACGCGCGCCTCGGCCAAGTGAAAACCGGACTCGAGCCCTTCCGCTCGACGCCGGTGTTCGTGATGTGCCGCACCTCCAACCGCTCCGCCCAGGCGGCAAAGATGCTGCGCCAGGCCGGACTCACCAATCTGAGCGTGGTGGATGGCGGGATGGGTCTGTGGAAACGCAAGGGACTGCCCTCGACCCGAGGCGCATGAGTTTCCCAGGGTGGGGGCCTGAGCCAAAGAAAAAGGACGCCGGGGTGGCACCCGGCGTCCTGTTCCTTGTCCGAAACCGCCCCTGTTACAGGGTGATCTGCTTCACGTTCCACACATCCTTGGCATAGGTGTGGACCGTGCGGTCGCTGGAGAAGTTGCCCATATTGGCCACGTTCAGAGCCGCCTTGCGTGCCCATTCCCTCTTATTTTCGAACAGGGTATCGACCCTTTCCTGACACGACACATAAGAAGCGTAGTCGGCCAGAAGCAGGTAATGATCGCCGCCCTTCAACAGGGAGTCGAAGATCGGACGGTAACGGTCCGGCTCTCCGGGCGAGAAGAAGCCCTGGCCGATCATGTCGAGAACACGGGTCAGCTCCGGGTTCCGGCGGTAGTACTGCCACGGGTCGTAGCCCTGCATGCGCAGGTCCTGGGCTTCCTCCGCGGTGACGCCGAACTCGAAGAAGTTCTCCGCGCCGACATGATCGCGTATCTCGATGTTCGCCCCGTC
Organism: Alphaproteobacteria bacterium; assembly: GCA_015228695.1. Lineage (GTDB taxonomy): Bacteria > Pseudomonadota > Alphaproteobacteria > Rhodospirillales > Rhodospirillaceae > JADGDA01. The sequence goes on along the minus strand of JADGDA010000030.1, from coordinate 13,594 downwards.
CAGGGTGCCGATGGTGAGGGCGCCGTTCAAGGCGAACTTCATGTTGCCGGTGCCGGAGGCCTCGGTGCCGGCGGTGGAAATCTGCTCGGACAGATCGCAGCCCGGCATGATGATCTCGGCGGACGACACGTTGTAGTTCGGCAGGAACACGACCTTGATCATATCGCGGACGAGCGGATCGTTGTTGACCACCTCGGCCACGTCGTGGATCAGACGGATGATGAGCTTCGCCATGTAATAGCCCGGAGCCGACTTGCCCGCGAAGATCACGGTCCGCGGCTTGGCCGCGACCGGATTCTTGTCGCGCAGCCGGTTGTACCGGGTGATGACGTGCAGAATGTTCAGGAGTTGGCGCTTGTACTCGTGGATGCGCTTGACCTGAACGTCGAACATGGAGTCCGGGTTGGCCTGGACGCGGAAGTTGGTCCGGATCAACTGGGCAAGACGGGCCTTGTTGGCCGCCTTGATAGCGACGAACTCGTCCAGGAACGCCGCGTCGCCGATGTGGCTTTCCAGGTCCTTGAGCTTCGACAGGTCCTTGATCCAGGCATCGCCGATGCGGCCGGTCACCAGCTTCGACAGGCCGGGGTTGGATTGCAGCAGCCAGCGTCTCGGAGTGACGCCGTTGGTCACGTTGACGAACTTCTCCGGCCACATCCGATGGAAGTCGGCGAAGATGGTGGAGCACATCAGATCGGTGTGCAGCGCGGCCACGCCGTTGACCTTGTGGCTGCCGACGATGGCCAAGTGGGCCATGCGGATCCGGCGGCTGTCGTCGTCCACGATGGACATCCGGCGCTGAATGCCGGAATCGCCGGGGAAGCTGTACTTCACGCCCTGTAGGAAGGCGTGGTTGATCTTGTAGATGATCTCCAGGTGGCGCGGGAGAACCGACTCCAGCATGGCGATCGGCCACGTCTCCAGCGCTTCCGGCAGAAGGGTATGGTTGGTATAGGAGAACGTGTTCCGGGTCAGATCCCAGGCGCGGTCCCAGCTATACCCGTGGATGTCGGTCAGAAGACGCATCATCTCGGCGACGGAGAGCGCCGGATGGGTGTCGTTGAGCTGAATCGACACCCGCTCCGGCAGAAGGTCCAGGGTCGCGTGGGTGCGCTTGAAGCGCTGGAGAATGTCCTGGATCGAGGCGCTGACGAAGAAATATTCCTGCTTCAGCCGCAGTTCCTGGCCCATCAGGGTCGTGTCGGCGGGATAGAGCACCCGCGACAGATTCTCCGACGAGGTCTTGCTGCGAACCGCGTCGATGTAGTTGCCCTGGTTGAAATAATTGAGATCGAAATCGCGGGTGGCGCGGGCCGTCCACAGGCGCAGATTGCTCACGGTCGCCGAGGCGTAGCCGGAAACCGGCACATCGTAGGCCATGGCGATGACGTCGTCGGTGTCCACCCACTGGCAGGTCTCGGCCCCCGCAGCATCGCGGAAGTTCAGGATACGCCCGCCGAAGCGCACCGGGTACACGACTTCCGGACGCGGGTATTCCCAGGGATTCCCGTGGCGCAGCCAGTTCTCGGGCTGCTCCACCTGCTGACCGCTCTCGATACGCTGGCTGAACATGCCGAAGGCGTAACGGATGCCGTAGCCGAATCCGGGGTAGCCGTGGGTCGCCATCGAGTCGAGCAGGCAGGCGGCCAACCGGCCCAGGCCGCCGTTGCCGAGGGCCGCGTCGAACTCCAGCTCCTCCATCGAGGCGATGTCCTGGCCGAGGGACTCGAGCGCCGCCCGGATGCCGTCGAGAATGTTCAGATCGTAAAGCTGCTTCAGCAGGCTGCGCCCGGTGAGAAACTCCATCGACAGGTAGTAGATGCGCTTCGTGTCACGGTCGAACTGCGTCCGGGCGGAGCGGATGTAAAGCTCGCTCAACTGGCCCCGGACCAGGAAGGAAAGGGCGTAGAACCAATTCTCCTTCGTCGCGTACATCGGGTCCGCGCCGACCACGTGGATCATGAAGTGCTTCAGGCCCTCCTTGATCGACTCCACGTCGTTGAAATCCACGCACCTGCCGCCGCTGGCCGCGGCTTCACTCAGTTTCTGCATTTTCTTGGTTCTCCATGCCCGGTGCCGGGACGATCCGCCGTCCCGTCCCCCCCTATTGACTACGCAATCAGATCAACCCGCGATAAAGCCGCCGATACCCCTCGGCCGCCCGCCGCCAACTGAAATCCTGCCCCATGGCCCGACGCTGCATCTCCTGCCACAACCCCGGCTGCCGGTACAACGCCATCGCCCGATGTAATGCGCCCTGGAACTCGGCGATGTTCGGGTCCCAAAAGACGAATCCAGTCCCGTTCTCCCTGTCTCCCGCGTCGACGACGGTATCCGCCAAGCCCCCCGTATGCCTCACGACGGGCAGCGTGCCGTAGCGCAACGCATAAAGCTGCGACAATCCGCACGGCTCGAACCGTGACGGCATCAGCAGCGAATCGCAGCCGGCCTGCATCCGGTGCGCCAAGCTTTCGTCGAACCCGACCCGCACGGCGACCCGACCCGGGTGCGACCGCGCGGCAACCCGGCATGCCTCTTCCAGGGCGGGCTCGCCGGAACCGAGCATCGCGACCTGCCCCCCGTTGGCGACGATATCCGACACCGCTTCGAGAACAAGATCAATGCCTTTTTGCTCCGCGAAGCGACTTATGACCCCAAAAAGCATGAACCCGGCCCGTTCCTCCAGCCCCATCTCCCGTTGCAGGTCGCTTTTGTCCAAGGCCTTTCCGGACAGCCGGGCGGAACTGAACGGATGGTGGATATCCGGATCGTGCGCCGGGTCCCAGATCCGGTCATCCTCGCCGTTGAGAATCCCGACCAGATCCTTGTCCCTGGCGCGCAGGAGTCCCTGAAAGCCCTGCCCCTCCCCGTCGGTCTGGATTTCGTGGGCGTAGGTGGGACTGACCGTGGTGATACGGTCGGAGTAGTAGAGCCCGGCCTTGAGAAAGGAAAGATCGCCGTTGAACTCCAGGCCGTGCATGGACATATAGGCTCGCGGCAGCCCCAGGGGGCCGATGGTCTCCCCCGGGAATCGGCCCTGGTAGGCCAGATTGTGAACGGTGAAGACCGTGGCCGGAATCGGGCCGCCCCAGTGCCTCAGGTAGGCGGGGACCAGTCCCGTCTGCCAGTCGTTGGCGTGGATGATGTCGGGGCGCGCCATACCCGTCTCGGAGGAGACGCCGAGCATCGCCGCCACGCGCGACAGCAATCCGAAACGAAGATGATTGTCGGGCCAGTCGCGCCCGTCCGGCCCCAGGTACGGATTTCCGGGACGGTCATACAGGGGCGGGCAATGGACGAGCGACACCGGCACACCGTTTCCAGGCCCATCACCTCCAGGCCCATCACCTCCAGGCAGGCGGCCGTTGATCAGCTTCACCTCGCCGACTCCTATCGGGTCGCCGAGATGCGCGCCTCTTTCCTTGTCCTTGAGCCGGTCAAGGGCATCGGGGTAGGCGGGCAGCAGGAGCCTGACATCCTCTCCCGCCTCGGCCAGGGCGACGGGAAGGGCACCGGCGACATCGGCCAGTCCCCCGGTCTTGATCAGCGGGTACGCCTCTGACGCAACGAACAGAATTCTCATGAATGCCGACAACCTCCTTGCATCCACGGCGCGGACTATAGGCAGAGAGAGTGCGGAAAGGGAATCATTAACGACGGCGCCGCCTATTTTCGTCGGATTTTCCCGCTTCCTCCATTGAAGTGGGCGCATTGGAGTGTCACTCTGGCGCTCTACGTGGGGGGGACCTGCCGATGGGGGCGGGTTTTTCCGGGTTGAGCGACAGGGGGAGCGCCAGATGCATTTTTCGTCCGAATTGCCATACGATCTTCACAACGCGGTGCGCAACACCTTCGCCCTGGTCCTCGCCGGGGGGCGGGGAACCCGGCTGATGGCGCTCACCGACGACGAGGCCAAGCCGGCGATGCCGTTCGCGGGCAAATTCCGCATCATCGATTTCCCGCTGTCCAACTGCATCAACTCGGGCATCCGCCAGATGGCGGTCTTGACCCAGTACAAGGCCCACACCCTGATCCAGCACATCCAGCGCGGCTGGGGCTTTCTCCGCGCCGAGATCAACGAGTTCGTCGAGCTGTGGCCGGCGCAGCAGCAACTGGATTCGGGCTCGTGGTACCTGGGCACCGCCGATGCCGTGTTCCAGAACCTGTCGCTGCTGCGCAGCCGGGCTCCCAAGTACGTTCTGATCCTGGCCGGGGACCACATCTATAAGCAGGATTACAGCAAGCTCCTGGCCCACCACATCGAGACCAAGGCCGACGTGACCGTGAGCTGCATCGACGTGCCGCTCAAGGACGCCACCGGCTTCGGCGTGGTGCATGTGGACGAGAACGACGTGATCACCGAGTTCCTGGAGAAGCCGGCCCACCCGCCGTGCATTCCCGACCGCCCGGATCATGCCTTCGCCAGCATGGGGATCTACATCTTCAACGCCGAGGTCCTGTTCGACTGGCTGGAGCGGGACGCGATCGACGACAGCTCCAGCCATGATTTCGGCAAGGACATCATCCCCGCCCTGGTCCGGCGGGGCAAGGTGGTGGCCCACCGCTTCGGCGACAGTTGCGTGAGCTGCGCCGTGCCCCGGGCGGGGGCCGAGCCCTATTGGCGCGACGTGGGCACCCTCGACGCCTATTGGGCGGCCAACATCGACCTCACCACGGTGACGCCGGAACTCGATCTGTACGACAATACGTGGCCGATCTGGACCTATCAGGTGCAGAAACCGGCCTGCAAGTTCGTGTTCGACGACGACGAGCGCCGGGGCATGGCCGTCGATTCGGTGCTTTCGGCGGGATGCGTGGTCTCGGGAGGAACGGTGCGCCGCTCGCTGCTGTTCAGTTGCGTGCGGGTGAATTCCTACACCCTGATCGAGGACACGGTGGTTCTGCCCAACACCGACATCGGCCGCCATTGCCGCCTGCGCAAGGCCGTCGTCGGCACCGGCTGCAACATCCCCGAGGGGCTGGTGGTCGGCGAGGACCCCGCCCTCGACGCCAAACGCTTCTACGTCACCGAAGGCGGCGTCACCCTCATCACCGCTCCCATGCTGGCGAGACTCTGACCTCATGCTCGACACCCTCCGCAAATCCACGGGATCGTGGGTCATCAAGATTCTGTTCGGGTTGCTGATCGTGAGCTTCGGCATCTGGGGCATCGGCGACGTCGTTCGTGGCGTCGGCGGAGGCGGCCCGGCGATCGAGGTGGGCGCCATCGCCTATGACGCCAGGGCGGTAACCCAGGAGTTCAGCCGCGACGTCGCGCGGTTGCGGCAGGTGCTCGGCAATGAGCTGACGAACGAGGAGGCCCAGCGCATGGGCCTGATGAACCAGACCATTCAGCGGATCGTGTCGCGGGCGACCCTGGAAATGGGGGCCCGGAGCATGGGGGTTTCCGCGCCCGACGAGGTGGTACGCTCCGCCGTGACCCGGACCAAGGAGTTCCAGGACGGACGGGGTCAGTTCGACCGCAACCGGTTCCTCCAACTCGTCTCCGCGAACGGGTATACGGAGGAGTCGTTCCTGCACAGGCTCCGCTCGGATATCGTCCGTAGCCACATGCTGGAGCCGGTCTCCCTGGGCGCCGCTCCGCCCAAGGTTCTGGTCGAGGCCATCTACCGCCACCGCAACGAAAAGCGCGTGGCCGAGACGCTGACGGTCGCGACCTCCTCCCTTCCCGCCCCCCCCGCGCCGACCCCGGCGGAACTGGCCGCTTTCCACAAGGAGCACGCGGCGTCCTTCACCTCCCCCGAGTACCGGACGGTGACCGCCTTGATCCTGAACGAAGCCACCGTCGCGGGCGACGTGAGAATCTCCGACGAGGCCCTGGCCACGGCCTACGAACAGCACATGGACGAATTCCATACCCCGGAACGGCGCCGGGTCGAGCAAGCCCTGTTCGAAACCAGGGAACAGGCCGACGCGGCCCTGATGCTCATCAGGCAAGGACGCGCCCTCGCCGACGCGGCACGGCAGGTTGCCGGCACCTCGATCGAGGTCGTTTCCCTGGACTGGGTCGCCAAATCGGAAATCGTGCCGGCGGAACTGGGGGGGGCGGTGTTCGCCCTGCCCGTGGACGTCGTCAGCGATCCCCTGAAAAGCCCCTTCGGCTGGCACCTGTTCCGGGTCACCGGCTCCGAGCCGGAGAGCACCAAGCCCCTCGCCGAGGTGCGCGCCAGGCTGGAAAAGGACTTGATCGCGGAAAAGTCGCTCGACGCCCTCTACAACGTCTCGGGGAAGGTCGAGGATTCCCTGTCCGCGGGCGCTTCCATCGAGGACGCGGCCCGGAAATTCAACCTCAAGCCGGAAAAATTCCCCGAAATGGACCGCTCCGGGCTCGGCCGGGACGGCAAGCCCGTTGCCGGACTGCCCCGCCCGAAGGAATTCCTCGCCTCCGTCTTCTCCGCCGAGCAGGGAAAGGAAAGCGCCATGGTGGAGACCGATGGCGGATATTTCGTTCTCCGGGTTGATTCCGTCGCTCCGTCGGAGGTACAGCCGTTGGATCGGGTTCATGCGAAGGTCGTGGAGCAATGGACCGCCGCCCGGCGCGACGAGGCCGCCCGCAAGAAGGCCAAGGACCTCCTGGACCGCCTCAAGGCCGGAGGGGACCCCAGGGGCCTCGCGGCGTCCGGCGCCGCGTTCGCCCTCACCAAGCCCTTGCCGCGCACGGGAGACACGGGAGCGAATCTGCCCCCGTCCCTGCTTGGAGACCTGTTCGCCCATCATCCGGGGGACGTTGTCATGGCGGCGACCGAAGGCGGCTACGTCGTCGCCCGGTTGAAGGAGATCGTGCCCGCCGATCCCGCCGCCGACCCGCAGGCCCTGTCCCGGATTTCCGAGGAACTGAAGTCGGGAATCGGCGCCGATCTGGCTTCGGAGTTTACGGCCGCCATCGGCCGGAAGTTCGACATCAAGGTCAACCGCCGGGCACTTGAGGAACGCTGACCATGGTTCTTCTCCCCGATCTGGACGCCTTCACGGCCGTCTACGAGTCCGGCCGGCCGCAGGTCGTCTGGACCACCCTGATCGCCGACCTGGAAACGCCCGTTTCCGCCATGCTGAAACTGGCCGCCGGGCGGCCGAACAGCTTCCTTCTCGAATCGGTGGAGCGGGGGGCGACGCGGGGGCGCTATTCCTTCATCGGAGTCGATCCGGACCTGATCTGGCGCTGCTTCGGCGACCGCGCCGAGGTCAACCGGGTGGCGTTGTCCGATCCCACCGCTTTCGAGCCCACGGGGGAACCGACTCTCGCCTCCCTACGGACCCTCATCGCCCAGTCGGCCATCGACGGCATTCCCGAGGAGTTGCCCCCCATGGCGGCCGGCCTGTTCGGCTACATGGGCTATGACACGGTCCGCTTGGCCGAGAAACTGCCGGACACCCATCCGGACACCCTGGGGATTCCCGATGGGATTTTTTTGCGGCCGACGGTCATCGCCATTTTCGACAACGTGGACGACGTGGTCACCATCGTCACCCCGGTCCGCCCGTCCCCGGGTCTTGGCGCCGGGACGGCCCATGCCCAGGCGCGCGGGCGGTTGGACGGGGTGATCGCGGGATTCGAACGCCCCCTCCCCCACCAGACCGGGAGCCTGGACACCCCGGTCGCCGAGCCGGTGTCCAACATGACCCGCGAAGACTTCCATGCCATGGTCGCGAAGGGCAAGGAGTACATCTTCGCCGGCGACATCTTCCAGGTGGTCCTGTCCCAGCGTCTGCGGGTTCCCTTCCGGCTGCCGCCGTTTGCCCTCTACCGCGCCCTGAGGCGCACCAATCCGTCCCCGTTCCTGTTCTACCTCGAATTCGGGGGCTTCGCCCTGGTGGGCTCCAGTCCGGAAATCCTGGTGCGGCTGCGCGACGGCCGCGTCACCATCCGCCCCATCGCGGGCACCCGTCCACGCGGCCGGGATTCCGCCGAGGACAAGGCCCTGGCGGCCGAATTGCTGGCCGATCCGAAGGAAATCTCCGAGCACCTGATGTTGCTCGACCTGGGTCGCAACGACGTCGGCCGCGTCGCCCAAGTCGGAACCGTCACCGTCACCGAGCAGATGCGGATCGAGTATTACTCCCACGTCATGCACATCGTCTCCAATGTGGAGGGCGACCTTGCCCCCGGCCACGACGCCATGGACGCCCTGATGGCCGGGTTTCCCGCGGGGACGGTCTCGGGCGCCCCCAAGGTGCGGGCGATGGAGATCATCGATGAGTTGGAGCCGGAGCGGCGCGGATTCTACGCCGGGGCCATCGGCTACATCTCCGCCAACGGCAACATGGACACCTGCATCGCCCTGCGCACCGCCCTGGTGAAGGACGGAGAGATGGTGGTGCAGGCCGGAGGCGGCATCGTCGCCGACAGCGACCCGGAGATGGAGTTCCAGGAATCCCTCAACAAGGCCAAGGCTCTGGTGCGCGCGGCACAGGAAGCGGTCAGGCTTGCCTTGACTTCAACTGCCCCGCCAGCCACTCGTTGAGTTCGAGGGCGATCCGGTGCCGCGCCGGATCGTCGGAGGCGAGAAATCCTTCCAGGCGGTGGAAAAGGGCGGTGATGACCCGCTGGCAGGAATCGAGTTTCTGCTTTTCCATCAACAGATCCACCTTCAGGCTGCGGATCTGCCACGCCAGATCATCGACCGGGGGGGGATTGCCGGGGTCGTGGCGGAAGGCCCTGGCGTTCTCCCGGATGAGCCGCGTCCTCTCCAGAATCTCCGCCTCTTCAAGACCGAAGGTCGGAGCGACCCGACGGAGGTCCGCGAGTTCAACCATGCCTTCGAAGGTGGTGATCCCGGCGTTGCCCAGTCTGCGGCTGAGATCGGTTCGGTTGATCCCAAGCGCCCTGGCCGCCTTGGAAATGGCGACCAGCTCGCTCATGCGCGCCCGCCATAGGTGAACCCGGCCCCGCTCACCGCCTTTTCCACCAGACCATCGTCGGCCAGTTGGTCCACGGTAATCCTGGCGTTGGGCAGGTCCACCTTCACGACGGCGGCCGGGGCCAGGGCCTTGATGGCGGACTCCACGGACCGGGCGCAGCCGCCGCAGGTCATTCCGGTCACACGATAGGTCTGGGTCATGAAAGATGCCTCCTGACTATGTTGATGGTGCGCCATTATGGCGCACGGGGGGTCGATGGTGCGCCATTATGGCGCACGGGGGGGGGCCGCCGCCACAGTCGCCGTCTGTTCCTGGCGTTGACGGACGATGGAACTCAGCGGCACCAGGACGAATCCCTTGCGTTGAAGCGACGGCAGCCACCCGCGCAGGGCCTCGACGGTCGCGTCACGGGGGTGGCCGATGCCGACGGCATAGCCGCGCTGAAGGGCGACCCGCTCCAACTCGGCCAGCCGGGCGCGGACGTGGGGCACGTCGTTGTCATTGTCGATGAACACGTCGCGGACGGCATGGGGGAGTCCGTACCGGCGCGCAATCTCGGGGCCGACCGTCGCGTTGCTGGTACGCGAGTCGAGGAACAGCAGTCCGCGCTTCTTCAACTCGCCGAGGACCACCGACATCCCGCGCACGTTGGCGGTGAACAACGATCCCATGTGATTGTTGATCCCCACGTAGCCGGGGAAGCGGCTGAAAATCTGCTCCAGGCCGTTGCGGATCTGGGTCTCGTTGCGGCCGACGAGAAGGGCGTCCGGGCCGGGGTCCGTATCGGGATTCCGTGGTTCCATGGGGACATGGATGATGAGTTCGTGCCCGGCCGCGTGGGCCGCCCGGGTCTGGGCCAGCAGATCGGTGGCGTAGGACAGGAAGGCGGTGGTCAGGGGACCGGGAAGATCGGTCACCGCCGCCGAACGATGCTTGTCCACCCCGAGGTCGTCGATCACCAGCGCGATTCTCGGGCGCCCATCCATCTTCGGAGCCGCCACCGCGTAACGCCGCCACGGAGGCATCCCCTCCTCCGCCACCGGCTCCGGCGGCGGGGGCAACGCGGCGAGTTCGGGATTGCGGCGCACCTCCCCTCCGGCTCCGGGCACCGGTCTGGGTTTCGCGGCGGCGGCCGGGGCCTTCGGAGGAGGCGCGGCGGGTTTCATCCGGGGCTCTTCCGCCACGGGCTCCTTTTCGGGCTCGTGCCAGCCCGAGTCGAGATTTTCCAATTCCTGACCGGGATCGGCCTCCGCGAACGTCTCCTCGTCGGTGTGCATCACCTCATCCATCGCCGCGTCGAGGAACTGGGGAGGGACGAAATTCGACGGCGATCCCGCTTTCCCGTCACTGGGGGAACCCACCGGCGTTTCGGTGACGGGCGCGGGGGGCGGGGATGACGACATGCCGCCGATGCCCACGCCGACGGCAATGCCGCCCGCAAAGATTCCCGCCACCGCCAGAATGAACCCGTGCCGACGCAGGGACAGCGAGGAACGGAACGAGTCGAGCGAGTCGAGGAGCTTGTCCGTGACGCTCAGCACCTTGGTCCGTCTGGGTTTGACGATCCACTGAACCGGCGTGTTTTTCTTGCGCTGTTTTTTGGGAGCGAACTTTGCCAACGGCGGCGCTTCCTTCTCCTACATTGTCAGGCTTTCCGCCGTGGCCGCCAGCGTTTCAGCAACAGGGAATTGGAAACGACGCTGACGCTGGAAAAGGCCATGGCCGCCCCGGCGATCGCCGGGCTGAGCATGCCCGAGGCCGCCAACGGCAGGGCGACGACGTTGTAGACCGTGGCCCAGAACAGATTCTGCCTGATTTTATCATAGGTGACCCGCGAAATGGCGAACGCCTGGGGCAACAGGGCCGGGTCGCCGCGCATCAGGGTCACGGCAGCCACCTGCATGGCGACGTCGGTTCCGGTGCCCATGGCGACTCCCACATCCGCGGCGGCCAGGGCCGGAGCGTCGTTGACCCCGTCGCCCACCATGGCCACCACGTCGCCCCCGATCTTCAGGGCCGCGATCTCGGCCGCCTTGTCCTCGGGCGCCACTCCGGCGACGACGCGGCGGATGCCCAGGGCGTCGGCCACGGCGCGGGCGACGAAGCGGTTGTCCCCGGTCACCAGCACCGGCTCGACCCCAAGCTCCCGCAACCCGTCGATGGCCGCCCGCGCGGTCGCCTTCACCGGATCGGTCACCGCGATCAGGCCCAGGACCGATCCGCCCCTCCCCCCTTCATCATTGACGGCCGCCAGCCACATCACCGTCTTCGCGGCGGCCTCCAGGGCGTGGGCCTCGGCGGCGCGGGAGGAAAGGTCGACGTCCGATTCCTCCATCAAACGCTCGTTACCGAGAAGCAGCGCCCGCCCCTCCACCACCGCCGCCGTCCCCCTGCCGGGAATGGCGCGGGAGGCGGAAGCGGGCGGAACCGCCAGACCGTCCGCCCCCGCGCGGGCAACGACGGCGCGGGCCAGCGGATGCTCGCTGCCCTGCTGGAGGGCGGCGGCAAGGCGGATCACGGTCGCGGCGTCGCACCGTCCGGGGACGATGTCGCAAACGACGGGGCGTCCCTCGGTCAACGTGCCGGTCTTGTCGAAGGCGACCGTCGTGACCCGGTGGGTCATTTCCAGGGCCAGGGCGTCCTTGATCAGGATGCCGTGGCGGGCGGCGACCCCGGTGCCGACCATGATCGCCGTCGGCGTGGCGAGTCCCAGGGCGCAGGGACAGGCGACGACCAGGACGGACACCGCAGCAACGAATCCCCCCTCGGCGTCCCCGTGCAGGAACCACCAGCCGCAAAAGCCGAGGACGGCGACGAAGACGACCGAGGGCACGAAGACCTCGGAGACCCGGTCCACCAGCCTCTGGACCGGAGCCTTGCTCGCCTGGGCGTTTTCCACCAGCCGGATCACCCGCGCCAAGGTCGACCCCGCCCCCACCGCCGTCGCCCGCACCCGCAGGAGCCCCTGCCCGTTCACCGCGCCTCCGGTCACCGGGTCCCCCACGGCCTTCCCCACCGGCAGGCTTTCCCCGGTGATCAGGGACTCGTCCACCTCGCTCGCGCCGTCGATGACGGTCCCGTCCACGGGACAGCGCTCGCCCGGCCGCACCACCACCACATCGCCCAAGGTCACCAGATCGGCGGACATCTCGACGATTTCCCCCTCCCGCTCGACCCTGGCGACATCGGGACGCAGGCTCATCAGGGCGCGGATGGCGGCGGCGGCGCTGCGCTTGGCCCTGGCCTCCAGCCATTTTCCGAGCATCACCAGGGTGATGACCGTCGCCGCGCCCTCGAAGTACAGTTCGGGCATGTGTCCATGACCGGGAGCCAGAACCCTCCAGGCGCTGAGCCCAAAGGCGGCGCTGGTCCCCAGGACCACCAGGACATCCATGTTGCCGGCGCCTCCGCGCAGGGACGCCCATGCCCCCGCGTAGAACCGCGCTCCGGCCCAGAATTGCACCGGAGCCGCCAGGGCGAGCTGAACCAGGGGCGGCAGCATCGTCTGGACCCCGAACAGCGGAAACGCCATCTGCGCCACCAGGGGCAAGGTGAGCGCGGCGGCCAGGATGAGGGCGGGCAGGCCGCTTCCACCGCCGGAGTCCGCCCCGGCCCCGGCCACCGGAACCTTGGCCCCGAATCCGGCCCTTTCGACGGCGGCGATCAGGTCCGGGAGCGGCACGCCTCCGGCCTCGATCCGGGCGGTTTCGGTCGCCAGATTGACCTGGACGGCGGCCACTCCGGGAACCCTGGCCAGAACCTTCTCCAGCCTCGCCGAACAGGCGGCGCAGGTCATTCCCGTGATGGCGAGGTCCGTGGTCTCCACCTCAGGCTCCGCCCACCAGGGCGTGGATTCCCTCGAAATAGGGCCGCAGGCCGTGCATCATGAGGTCGTTGTGCCCGGCGCCGGGAATCCGCGTCAGCCGCTTGTCCGCCGCGCCGCAGCGGGCATGCAGTTCCAGACCGTCGGTGACCGGGATGATCTGGTCCGCGTCGCCGTGGATGATCAGGACCGGGACCCTGACCCGCGCGATCTTGCCCGCGTTGTTGAAGCCGTCGCGTTCCTCGCCGACCCCCGGAACCTGAAGATAGCCGATCCGCTCGATCAGGCCGAAGGTGTCGGAAAAGCCGCTTTCCACGATCAGTCCGGAGATGTCCTCGCCCACCCGCGAGGCGATTTCGATGGCGGGGACGCTGCCCATGGACCGCCCCATCACGAACAGGTCGGACACCGCGATCCCCCGTTCGGTCAGAAGAGTCCCAAGGCCGTTGTAGACCGCCATGGCGTCCCCCACCAGCGCGCTGGCGCGGGGCTCTCCGTCGCTGATGCCGTAACCCCGGAAATCGGCTACGACAAGGGTGACCCCGATTCCCGCGTACAGGGACGCGATCTCGTCGTAATCCGAGGCGATTTCGCCGTTGCCGTGAAAATACAAAATCACCGGCGCGTCGGGCTGGGCCACGTAGATCCGGCAACCGACCGAGCACCCGTCGCCGACCGGAATGCGCGCCACATGAATCCCCGGCCCTTGGCCCCCGCCCCCCGGATATTCCGGCCTCGGATGGAACAGAATGCGCCCGATCTCCGGCCGGTCGAGAACTTCGTATGCCATGCGGCGCCCTCCCAGTGACCCGCCCTCCTCGCGGCGGGGGACGGATCAGTCTATAACATGGTGACCATGAGCGAACTACCCATAGAGTCCGTTCTGCCCGA
>JADGDA010000309.1 GCA_015228695.1 Alphaproteobacteria bacterium | reverse complement strand
GGTCCCCGGCTCGACCCGCGGCACCCAATCCGGGCGGACAAAGGGTTTCATGATGGAGGCCTTCACCTTCAGAGCGTGGCGCTCATCATATAAGTCCCTTTCGCGCAATGACCAGTATTTCCTTTGTCGGGGTCTGGTCATTTTCAGACGCCAGGGAGAAGTTCCCGGCTTTTACGAAGCCGCACACCTCGACCGTCAGCCCGGATGACGTGCACATCCGCCTTAGCTCACCCATCGTGTAGCGTCTATCTCGAACAATCAATTCCGTCGGCAACCGGCTTCCCTCATCAAACATCTCCTTGCGATACACGATGTGTGTCTCTGTATCGAGCAGGATGCAATCGGGATTAAATATTTCTCCAGACGACTGCATAAGCGTGCTTGCCTTTATTGCATCAAGCTTCATTTGAATGTTTGATGAATTGCAAACGTATTTGGCGCGGCTACGTATGAAATCAAAGCTCATGACAGAGAAGACGATCCATCCGCCAGACACGACGTGCTGCGCCAGTTTCTTGAGTATATGCGTGTTTGACTCATCGTCGGGGAAAGACCCGATGACATCATACAGGCATATACCAACGTTGAATTGCTTGTTCAATTCCACGGATCGGCAATCAGCCTCGATAAATTCGACACTTCCAGGAGAACCTTCTTTTTCGGCAGCCAGACGTGCCGAACCAAGTGCCGTTTGAGAGAAATCGACACCGGTGACGTGATAGCCTCGTTTTGCCAGCGCCAGCGAGTGCCGCCCCCCGCCGCATCCGAAGTCGAGAACGCGCGCTCCGGGTTCGGCCTTGATCACGCCCAGCAAATAGTCAAGCTCGCCCTCCGCATTTTCGGGCTTGGCCCAGGCATGGTGTGCCTGGGGATTTCCTGCGCTCATGCGTTCATAGGCTTCGCGCTGGATGGACCCGGACATGTCCATAAAACGTTGCAATTCGCTCGGCGTCCACTGCAACTTCTTCTGGTCGTGAAAAGTGACCGCAAGCCACTCCTCTCCTTCGTTGATGCGGCCCAGGGGCCAGGGAGTGATTTCCGGGATGCCCGATAAATCCTGGTGAAAATCCGTATCGATGATGCTTTCGGAGCGGGACAGCCGGAAAGGGCGGTTGCGCAGATACGGGATTTGGACGAGAACCTTTCCAACGGCCCTTCGACTGCGAAGGATGGCTTTCGTGTCACAGCGACGGCGGGTGGCTTTCTCCAGCGCCCGAATCGCGTAGGGGTTTGCCGAAGCGATGCCCCAGGCGAAGTGATTCGAAAATCCCCATACGGAGTTCAGGATGGTCGACCCAACCAACCGATGTCGATAATCGCGGTGAACCACAAGCTGGGTCACCCAACTGATTTGGCAGGCTCGTTTCTGAAACAGTGCGGCAAGAGCATACCCGATCAGGACGCCATTTTCGAGCCGTGCGGTGGCGATCCACGCATCCTTTCCGGGAAGATAACCGCGTAATCGATTGACGGACATGCGGATCGGTCCGTAAGGAGCCTTGGGATGGGTGGAGGACCAACGGCCATAGTGTTGGCTAAAAAGATCGGCACACTCACCTAAAAGTTCGTCGGATGCGTTTCCAACAAATATACGTTCATATTTTATGCTCAAAATATCTGTATCTATCGGGGGCATGGTGTTTCCGCCATATCCTCTATGAATAACACCGGCGCAGCGTTTCCGCGCTGCGGGAAAGATCGGCCAGGGGATCGGTTTCGCTCAGCATGCGCTGCTCGATGGACACCCAGCCGTCATAGGCGACGGCGCGCAGGTGGCGGCCGAGGGCGGCGTGGTCCACCGTTCCCGTCGATCCCACCACCACCAGACCGGGATCGTTGGCGTGAAAATGGGCGAGCCGTCCCGAGGCGGCGGCTTCGGCGAAGGGGGCCGGGCCGGATTCTCCGTTGTCCGCCAGCGCCTTGGCGTCGAGTTGCAGTCCGAACGCCGGATGGCGGACGGTCTCGGCGAAGGCGAGGCATTCGGCGGCGGTGTTGAGGAAGTCCGTGTCCTTCGGCCCCAGCGGCTCGAAGCACAGCACCGTGCCGTGGCGTTCGATGCGGGGGAGCAACTCGGCGAGGAAGGCGAGGCATTCGCTCCGGGCGTCGGCAAGGGGCAGGGAGTCCCGTCGGCGCCCGCCGCCATAGATGAGCGTGCGCCCGCCGAGATCACGGCACACCCCCGACAGATGGACCAGAAAATCCAGCGTGCGCTCCCTCTGCTCGGGTTTGAACAGGCCGAGTTCGGGACGGTCGAAGAACAAAGAGTGGAGACCGACGACCCGAAGCCCCGCCCGCTCCACGGAGCGGCGGTAGGCTTCGACCTGGGCGGGGCCGAGCCCGTCCCCGGTGTCGCGCCAGACCCGGCTGGGCGCGACCTCAAGCCCCTCCAGACCAAGCCCGGCCAGTTCCGGCAGCAGCGCGGCATGGTCGAACGGCGGCAATCCGATGTTGGAGGCGGCGAGCTTCATCCTAGGCGGCCAATCCGGGGCTGGACGGGATATTGATCAGGCGGCGCACGATCCCCTCGGCCGAGGACAGGTCGCCGCGCGGGCACTCCGAGAACGCCGGCAGCCGGTGCATGGGGGTCCATGCCGGCCGGCTCATGACGCCCGCGCCGTTCAGGGCGTCCAGCACCTCGTCGCGCCACTCCGCGTTCCCGGGATCGAGGAGGAGGCCGTTGAGCCAATAGTTGCTCCGGCAATGGGGCGGCTCGGAAACGAAGCGCAGACCGGACAGGGGCGCGACGGCTTCGCGGTAACGTTCCGCCAGGGCCCGCTTGCGCTCCACGAAGCCGGGCAGCCGTTCCAACTGAGCACAGCCCATGGCGGCGTTCAGATTGGGCAGGCGGTAGTTGTAGCCGATCCGGTCGTGGATGAATTCCCACCGGTGCGGCAGCTTGGCGGTGGTGGTCAGGTGCTTGGCGGCGCGGGCGAGGTCGGGGTCGGAGGTCAGGACGGCGCCGCCGCCGCCGGTGGTGACGATCTTGTTGCCGTTGAAGCTCAAAGCCGCCAGAACGCCCGTGGTTCCACAAT
>JADGDA010000308.1 GCA_015228695.1 Alphaproteobacteria bacterium | reverse complement strand
GTACTGGACCTGTGGGAACTGGTTATGAATTTTGCTGCGCAGGAGATCGACGGTGTCCTGGGCCTCGCCCGCCGTCACCGTCTCCGCGATGGCCACCTGGACGTAGATTTCCCAGTTCTCCCCGATGCTCCGGCCCCGGACGAGCTTCACCTCCTGAATGCCCAGGGTCAGCCCGCAGATGCGTCGGATATCGGCCAGCACGTCCAGCGGGACCGAAACATCGAGCAACCCCCTGACCGCATCGAAGGCGATCTTGCCCCCGGCGCGCACCACCAGGACCGAGACCACGATGGCCGCCACCCGGTCGGCCGACGGCAGCCCGAGATTGGCGATCCCGATGCCGATCAGCACCGCCACCGACGAAATGGCGTCGGTGCGGTTGTCCATCGCCGCCGCCTCGAAGGCAATGCTGTTGTTCCGCCGGCTGACGCAGAGCAGATAATGGGACATCAGGGCGCTGACCAGGGCGGACAGAAGGACGCCCAGCAGGGCGATTCCATTGGGCACGTCGTTGTCGACCTCGACCAGGAGCAGGCTGCGCACGCCGAGGTAAAACCCTCCACCCACGACGCTGAACCCGACGATGGCCGAGGACAGGAACTGGACCTTGCCGTAGCCGAAGGGAAAATGTTTGCTGGGAGGACGCTGCGCAAGCTTCACCCCGGCAAGGGTGATGCACTTGGTCAGAAAGTCGCCGACGGAGTAGATCCCCTGGGCGGCAAGGGCCATGCTGCCGGACAGCAGCCCCAGGAACACGCGGAAAACGGCCTGCCCCAGGGTGCCGAAGAGGTCCAGCCAGCCCGCTTCGACGGCACAGGCGCGGCATTCCTCCGATTTTTTCAACTTCCGCTCCCACCGCCGGACGGCCCACCACCGGACGGGCGAACGGACGAAGCCGCCCCGCCGGGGTCAGACGTAGCACCTCCCCGCGCCGACGGCAATCCCCTCGGCGCGGGCCCCTCGGCGCGGGCCCCTCGGCGCGGGCCCCTCGGCGCGGGAGCGGGTCTCCCGGTTAAACGCGGAATGCGTAGTCCTTTCCGGCCTCCCGTTCGATGTCCGGGGGATAGCTCGCGTGCTTGTCCTCGTAGTACCGGGCCATGTGGTCGCCCTTGGACGCCCCGTTGTAGGTGGCGAAGAACAGGCGGCGGGTGGTCTGGGTCATGTTGGGCTCCGAGGAGTGGGGAGCGAAGGAATCGAAGAACACCACGTCCCCGGGCTTGGTCGGGCATTCGACGAAGTTCATCCCCGCCATGTCCCCGTCGGTCAGGGGCTCCCACGAACGGAACAGGCCCCGCTTGTGGTGGCCGGACACCATTTTCAGGCACCCGTTCTCCGAGGTCGCCTCGTCGATGCACACCATCACGCTGATGAAGAAGTCGGCGTACTTGTCCCAGCCGGCCTGGGAGTCCTGATGGGGCGCGAAGCCGTTGGCGCCGGGCATCTTGAAGTTGATCTTCTCCTTGAACAGAACGGCGGACTCACCGAGAAGCTGGCTCGTCGGCGGCTTCAGGGCTTCGTTGAGCTGGGCGAAGCCGGGGTGATTGCGGATCAGGTTCTCGATGCGGCAGATGATCTTCCTGCTGGGGTCGATGCGGCTCGTCTCCCAATAAACCCAATGCTTTCCCGGGACCTCGGGGGCCGCCACGACCTCCTGGACCCAGGTGTCGAGCTGCTTCACCGCGTCGGGGCCGAAGCCCCCCCGCACCACCAAATAACCGTCGCGACGGAAAGACTCGACCTGCTCGGCCGAAAGCTCAAACGCACGCACCATGACACGCCCCCACAAGCAACGCCGAACCGGAGACCGTTTTTCTAATCAATCGTCAAGGCTCCGTCAACGTCCTGGCCACGGCTCCGGCAACGCCCTTCAACGACGGCTTGATCCGGCCCCCCAAGCCTGTAATCTGGGGGGAGGGCCTTGATCCCCCCTGCGACAGGAAGACCCCATGATCGTTCTCGGGCTGCATTTCGGCCATGACTGTGGCTGCGCCGTTTTTCGTGACGGGCATCTGGAACTTGTCGTCGAGGCGGAACGGGTTTTCGACGTCAAGCATCCGGGCGGGGTCGAGCCGGCCCTTCATGTCGCCGCCGTTGCCCTGTCATGGCTGGACATCGATCCCGGCGCCGTGTCCGCCGTCTTCGTCACCGATCACAAGGGCCTGGACCGCGATCCGGCCGTTCAGGCCGAGCTTCACGGCGGGCGTCTGGCGAAGCGGATCGGCGACATGGGGGAGGCGAGGGCGCACTGGGGCCTCAACGGGATCGATCTCGCCGCCGATTGCCCGGTCTACCTCGTCTGCCACTCCGTGGCCCACTTCGCCGGGGGCGTCTACATGGCCGGGTATGACTCGTGCTGTTCCCTGGTGTACGACGGTTACGGGACCTGTTGCGGAACCATGGCCTACGACTACCGGGACGGACGTCTTCGATGTCTTGAGCCCTGGCGGGACACGTTTCTGATCGGCCTGCGCTATTCCATGTTCGGGGCCTATCTCCGGGAAATCGGCGAAAAGACCGATCTGCTCGACATGGCCGGAAAGGTCATGGGGCTGCATGCCTACGGAAAGATCGATCCGGCATTGACGGATCATTTCAAGGCCGCCTTCCGCCGCACGGATTACCATGAGTATTTTTCCGTTCTCGGGAAGAACGTCCATCCTTACGAAGACTTCATCAGGATGAGTCCCTGGCATCCTCCGGGGCTGTCCTTCGGATACCTCACGACCGATGATCCCGGCCATCTCGCCATCGTCGCCTCCATGCAGGAGGCCATGTGCCAAGTGGTCGAGGAGGCCGTTCCGCGTCTTTTGGAGGAAACGGGACAGCGGGCGTTGCTGGTGTCGGGCGGCTGCGGCCTCAACATCGTCGTGAACGACAGGCTCGCCCGTCTCCCCGGTCTGACGGATCTGTTCGTTCCGCCGAACTGCGACGACCGGGGCCTCGCCCTCGGGGCCGCGGTCATCGGCGACAGCGCCTTGACCGGAGAGCCTCTGCATCACCCGCGGACTCCGGTGCCGGTCAAGCGGAACCCGTATCAGG
>JADGDA010000307.1 GCA_015228695.1 Alphaproteobacteria bacterium | reverse complement strand
CGGCGGCATGTGCGGGATGGGGCACAATCACTGACGCGCGCCTCCCCCGGCGGCGCCGGCGTTGACAGGGGGAGCCGTGGGTTCTATCTGTGTGGGACCATGACGGACCCCCGTGGCGGGTCCGTTTCCCCTGTTGGATTCGAGGGCACTCCATGTTTGGCGCCATAGCTCGGCGACTGTTCGGGACGGCCAACGACCGTTTCATCAAAACCCTGCACAAGCCGGTCGCGGCCATCAACGCCCTCGAACCCGAGATGCAGGCGCTCACCGACGACGCCCTGCGCGCCCGCACGGACACTCTGAGGGAACGCTTCGCCAACGGCGAGACGCTGGACGACCTTCTCCCCGAGGCGTTCGCCACCGTGCGCGAGGCGGCCAAGCGTTCCCTCGGGCAACGGCACTTCGACGTGCAGATGATGGGCGGCGTCGTCCTGCACATGGGGCGCATCGCCGAGATGCGCACCGGCGAGGGCAAGACCCTGGTCGCCACCCTGGCGGTGTATCTGAACGCCCTGTCCGGCAAGGGCGTGCACGTCGTCACGGTCAACGACTATCTGGCCAGCCGCGACGCCGAATGGATGGGACGGGTCTACCGCTTCCTCGGCCTGTCCGTCGGCGTGATCGTGCACGGCATGGACGACGACGCCCGGCGCGAGGCCTACGCCTGCGACGTGACCTATGGCACCAACAACGAACTGGGCTTCGACTACCTGCGCGACAACATGAAGTTCCGTCTGGAGGAAATGGTTCAGCGGCCCTTCAACTTCGCCATCGTGGACGAAGTGGACAGCATCCTTATCGACGAGGCGCGCACGCCGCTGATCATCTCCGGCCCCTCCGAGGACTCGTCGGAGATGTATGCCCAGGTGAACGAACTCATCCCGAGACTGGGTCCCCGCCACTTCGAGAAGGACGAAAAGGCCCGCGCCGTCACCCTGACCGACGAGGGCACCGAGTACATCGAGGGCCTCCTGCGCGACGTGGGGCTGTTGAAGTCGGAGAATCTCTACGACATCGCCAACGTCTCCCTCGTCCACCACGTCAATCAGGCTCTGCGCGCCCACAAGCTGTTCCAGGTCGACGTGGACTACATCGTCAAGGATTCGAGAATCGTCATTATCGACGAATTCACCGGGCGCATGATGGAGGGCCGGCGTTACTCCGAGGGGCTGCACCAAGCCCTGGAGGCGAAGGAGCACGTTCCGATCCAGAGCGAGAACCAGACCCTCGCCTCCATCACCTTCCAGAATTACTTCCGTCTGTACCCGAAACTCGGCGGCATGACCGGCACCGCCATGACCGAGGCGGCGGAATTTTCCGAGATTTACGGCCTCGACGTGGTCTCCATGCCGACCAACATGCCCTGCGTCCGGGTCGACGCCGACGACGAGGTCTATCGGACCGCGCGGGAAAAGTACAAGTCCGTGGTCGCGTTGATCGGCGAGTGCAACTCCCGCCGCCAGCCGGTCCTGGTCGGAACCACCTCGATCGAGAAGTCCGAGCTGCTGTCCGACATGCTGAAGCAGAAAAGCATTCCCCATCAGGTGCTGAACGCCCGCTATCACGAGCAGGAGGCCTTCATCATCGCCCTGGCCGGCGTGCCGGGGGCGGTGACCATCGCCACCAACATGGCCGGCCGCGGCACCGATATCCAGCTCGGCGGCAACGTCGAGATGCGCCTGCGCCAGGAACTGGAGGGGTTCGTCGACGCCGAGGCGCGCGCGCGCCGGGAAAACGAGGTCCGTCAGGAAATCGCGGAACTGAAACAGGTGGCGCAGGGGGCCGGGGGCCTGTTCGTGATCGGCACCGAACGCCACGAGAGCCGCCGCATCGACAACCAGTTGCGCGGGCGCACCGGCCGTCAGGGCGATCCGGGAGCCTCGCGCTTCTTCCTGTCCCTGGAAGACGACCTGATGCGCATCTTCGGTTCCGAGCGCATGGACAAGATGCTGCAAACCCTGGGGCTCAAGGAAGACGAGGCCATCGTCCACCCGTGGATCAACAAGGCCCTGGAAAAGGCCCAGGAAAAGGTCGAGGCGCGCAACTTCGAGATCCGCAAGAACCTGCTCAAGTTCGACGACGTCATGAACGATCAGCGCAAGGTCATCTACGAACAGCGCCGCGAGATCATGGCCGCCGAGGACGTCCACCAGACCATCGTCGACATGCGCCACGAGTCCATCGACGAGATGGTCTCCCGCTGCATTCCCGAAAAGGCCATGGTGGAGCACTGGGACGCGGCGACGCTGCACGAGGAATGCCTGCGGATCCTCGCCCTCGACCTGCCCGTCGAGGAATGGTTCCACGAGGAGGGCATGTCCGAGCCGGAGATCAAGCGCCGCCTCGTGGACCTGTCCGACCGGCGGATGGCGGAGAAGGCGGCCAACAACGGCCCCGAGATCATGCGCATGGTGGAAAAAAGCCTCCTGCTCCAGGTCCTGGACCAGATTTGGAAGGAGCATCTCCTGGCCCTCGACCATCTGCGTCAGGGCATCGGTCTGCGCGCCTATGGCCAGCGCGATCCGTTGAACGAGTACAAGCAGGAGGCCTTCACCCTGTTCGAGCGCATGCTCGGGCACCTGCGCGAGCGGATCACCGGCATCCTGGCCCGCGTCGAGCTGCGCACGGAGCCCTCGTCCGACATGCTTCCCTCCTTCGGCGCCCACGGCTACCGCGAGATTCACGACGCCCCGGACTCGCCCCTCGACGGCGAGTTGCCGGAGGGAATGGTCTTCGGGGAACAGGTCCCGCACCGGCACGGACCCCCCCCCCCGGACCCCTCCGATCCGGCCACCTGGGGCAAGGTCAAGCGCAACGACCCCTGCCCGTGCGGCTCGGGGGTGAAGTACAAGCACTGCCACGGGCGGGCGGCCTGACCCGCCTTTCTCACTGGAAGGCGGGATGATGGCGCAGAGAGTCCGACCGGGCGTCCTCCTGGCCCTGCTGGTGGTGGCCGCGCTCCCCGCCATGGCCGCCGAGCGCATTTCGGTCGATCCCGCCACCCTGCCGCCGCCCGCGCCCGGTGCAAGCGCCACCAACCCGCCG
>JADGDA010000306.1 GCA_015228695.1 Alphaproteobacteria bacterium | reverse complement strand
GCTCATAGCAGAACCCCCACCACCGCGCCGGTCAGGCAGGAGGCCAGCGTGCCGGAGACGATGGAGCGCAGGCCCAGCCCGACGATTTCCTCCCGCCGCTCCGGGGCCATGGAGCCCAGCCCCGCGATCATGATGCCCAGGCTGCCGAAATTGGCGAATCCGCACAGGCCATAGGTCATGATGATCCGCGACCGCTCGCCCAGGGCCTCGGGCGGCAGACGGGCGAGGTCCAGATAGGCGATCATCTCGTTCAGAACCGTCTTGACGCCCATCAGGCTTCCGGCGGTCAGGCACTCCTCGGCGGGAATGCCCATCAGCCACGCCACCGGGGCCATTCCGTAGGACAGGACCCGCTGAAGACTGACCGGGGCTCCGCCGAAATCGGGGAGATGGGCCAGCAGGCCGTTGACCAGATGCACCAGCCCCACCAGCACGATCAGCATGGCGACGATGTTGATCAGCAGGGTCACGCCGTCCAGGGTTCCCCGGACGACGGCGTCCATGGCGCCGTGGGCCGTCCGCTCCGGCTCCCGGAGCCGGTTCCCGCCGCCGGTGCGCGCGTCGTCGGGAATCATCAGCTTCGCGATCATGATCGCCGCCGGCACGCTGATGAGGGACGCGGTCAGGAGGTGGCCGATCGGATCGGGAATGACGCCCTTGAGGAAGGTGGCGTAGAGCGCCATCATGGTTCCGGCGATGGTCGCCATGCCTCCGGTCATGATCACGAACATCTCGCCCCGGCTGACCCGCGCCAGGAAGGGACGGATCAGCAGCGGGGCCTCGACCATGCCGAGAAAGGCGTTGGCGGCCGAGGACACGCCCACCGCGCCGCCGATCCCCAGGCTCTTCTCCAGGACCAGCGAAAACAGCCGCACCACGAGGGGAAGTACCCGCCAGTAGTACAGCAGGGACGACAGGGCGCTCATGAGCAGAACCAGGGGCAGGGCCTGAAAGGCGAGGATGAACCCGGCTCCGGGCCGGGATTCGGCGAAGGGCAGGGGGCCTCCCCCCAGATAGCCGAACACGAAGCCCGTTCCCTCGCGGGTTGCCGCCTGCAAGGCCTCCACCGCCGCGTTCAGGCCGAGGAACAGGGTCTTGGAGGCGGGAACCTTGAGCAGAACGGCGGCGATCAGGAATTGAACCGCGATTCCCGTCACCGCCACTTTCCACGAGGCTTGCCGCCGATTCTCGCTCAAGGCCCAGGCGAGGGCGGTCAGTCCCGCGATTCCGATCAGGCTTTGCAGCATGTCATGATCCAGTCCGGCAGGAAGAGGAAGGGGACCAGTCGAGGGGAACCGCCTCGACCGCGCGGGGTTCGAACTTGCGGAGGCCGCCGGCGTAGACCCGCCCCGGCACGGCATGGAAAGCGGCGTTCAGGGCGGCGACCGCGTCGGCAAGGTCGTCCTCGCCGAGTTCGAGCCTGGGATAAAGCCCATGGGCCACGTTCAGAAGGCGCGCCCCCCCGTTCCGGACGAACGCGGGGGGACGCCGCGCCATGTAGGTGCAGACGATCGGAGCCGGTTCTCCCAGGCGGACCGACCACCAGGGCGAGCGGTGACGCGCGAGGTACGACCGGTCGGCCCCCCTGGCCCGCGCCCACTCCAGGAACGCCGCCACCTGGGAGGCGTCGTCTCCCTCCAGGGCGGAAAGATCGCGCGGCAGATCGATCACGCACGCCAAAGCCGCCGGGTCCAGGCATCCGCGCTCCACCGCCGCGAACACCTCCCTTGCCCCGGTGACGCAGGGGAAAAGGAAACGCGGGGGAACCGGGGGGCCGTTTCCGGCGAGCCAGACCGCGTTCATCCCCGTGGCCTGCCCCCGGGAAACCCGGAAGAAATCGCCGACGCGGGGAAGGTCCCGCCCACTTGGAACCGTGGGCGTGGCCGGGTCGCTTCCCCCCGAGAGCGCGCCCAGATCCCCGACCGAGGCGACGGCCTCGAAACGGATGGCGTTGGCGACGGTCTCGAAACGGATGGTGTTGGCGACGGTCTCGAAACGGATGGCGTTTCCGGCGCGGCCCAGGGGAAAACACGGGGAAAACACGGTCACCGCCGCCGTGGCAAGGGTACCCGGAAAGGGGTCCGCGCGGGCATCGACGACGTGGACGGACAGTCCTCCCAGCCGCCCGAGGAGGAGCGCGCGCAGGGTCTCGCCGTAACGGGTGTCCAGCCACTCCGCCGCCGTGACCAGGATCGCCAGGTCTCCCTCGCGCGCCAGCAGCCCCGTCTTGACGAAGAAGTGCAGATGAAGTCCGGCGCGCTTGCTGGCGCGTCCGGCCCCGAGGGCGGCGGCGGCGGCGGCGTACCAGTCCTTCCAGCGGGCGGGCAGGAGATGGTGGCGGACATAGGGCGGATTTCCGATGTGCAGGGTCCAGCCGGGAACGTCGGGCAACGTCAGATCGCGGAAATCGCCCACCACGACCCGCGTCCGCGCGTCAAGGCCCAGAACCCGGAGATTGGCCCGCAGCAGAATCGCGCACACGGGGTCCAACTCGACCCCGACCAGGGCGGCCTCTGGAAACAGCCGGGCGCAGCGGGTCAGAAACCGGCCCGTTCCCGCCCCGCCGTCGACGACGCGGACCGGGTCCCCCCGTCGTCCGGCCTCGGTCCGGGCGCGCCGGGTCATGGCGTCCACGAGTCCTCCGGGCGTCATGACCTGTCCGAGGCGGCGGCGGGTCCGGGCATCGCGGAAACGGCCGAACCCGTCCCCCAGCGGATCGTCCCCGGCAAGAATCCGGTCCCGGAACAAGCCCACGGCCGCAGGCTCCGGACAGGGACCGATTCCCAGGACCACCTCCCGCTCGCCCGGAGTCAACCCGGACGCCTCTTGCCCCAGCAGCGCCAGGGCGACGGACAAAAGACCGGATTCCGTGTTCATCAAAACCGCCAGAACCACCAACCGGACGCAGCTCTATCCCGCCGCCGCCCTGGGGTCAACATACGCGCCGTTTGACTTTGCCGGTCCCGGCGCTATAAAGGGCGCACTTCCGAGAATGCGGGTGATCGCACCCCGCCCGCGGCCATGTCGTGGAGTATCCATGTCGTGGAGCG
>JADGDA010000305.1 GCA_015228695.1 Alphaproteobacteria bacterium | reverse complement strand
GCGCGGTCGTGGACTATCATGACCCCTTCGTTCCCGTGGTGCCGATGACCCGCGAACATCCGGAGTTCGCCGGCCGCCGCTCCGTTCCCCTGACGGCGGAGGCTCTGTCCCGATACCACGCGGCCTTGATCTGTACCGACCACGATTCCGTGGACTATGCGGAACTGGTGCAGGGTTGTCCGTTGGTCGTGGACACCCGGAACGCCACCCGCGACGTCGTCCACGGACGGGAAAGGATCGTCAAGGCATGAACGGGGGCATGAACGGGGGCGTCCCGAATGTTCCGTCCTATCTCGCCGAGTTCCTCGGCCTTTTCCACGGTCTCCGCTCCTGGAGCCAACTGGAGAGCCTATGGAGCGCGATCCGGCGCGATGCGGGGGGCGGGTGGTATCTTTACGACCTTGAGCAAGGGCCGCCCGACTCCCCCTCCGGGGCCGACGACGTCGAGGCGTTCATCGCCGCCATGGACGCAAAGCTCCACGAGGATCACCCCAGGCGTTTCGGGGGGTTCATCTATGCCGATGACCCGGAAGCGCCGGGTTTCGTCAAGATCTTCGACGCGCGCAAATATGGCGGGTGCGGCCATGGGACGGGACCGGCCTTGCCGGACTGGATCTTGTGCAAGACGCCGCCGATCGACCTGACTGCCGCGACGTCGCCCGCCGGCAAGCCTGGAGGATGGTGGAAATCGGTGCTCGGGAAACTGGCCGCTACGGAACCATGAGGTCGATGGTCCTTCGGGAGACCGTGATCTCGATGGGCGTTTCTCCGATCAGGTCGCCGTCCGCCTGAACGGGCGCTCCGGCGGGGCCGTCGATGGAGACGACGGTTCCTGACACCATCTCCACATCCGCCAGCCGGGACAGTCGGCCCCCGGCCAGGGACAGGCCGTAGCGCAGCATCGCCAGCAGTCCGCCGCGCCGCAGCAGCGCCACATGCAGCCGTTCGTCGCCCATGTCGGCGGCGGGGGCCAGTTCGAACGGTCCGCCGTAATGGCGCGCCCGGCACACCACGGCCATGCGCGCCCGGTGGGGGATTCCGTCGATGACGACGGAAAATTCCGGGAAATCGTACCGCAGAACCCGGCGCAGGGCCTCGAACAGATAGGCCGTGCGGCCGATGCGGCGCTTCAGGGCGGGATCGAGTCCGCGGACGACCTCCGCGTCGAGGCCGACGCTCGCCATGAGCACGAAATACCGCTCCCCGGTCCACCCCAGGCGGACCGTCTTCCGCCGCCCCCGCGCCAACAGACGGGAAAGGGCCTCCGGGAGGTGGGAGAGGCCGATTTCGGCGGCGGTCACGTTGGCGCTCCCAAGGGGGATCACCGCAAGGGGAGGAGCCCCAGCCCCCGCCGCAAGGCCGTTCGCGACCTCGTTGATGGTGCCGTCTCCCCCGCCGACGACAACCAGATCGTAACCTTGCTCCGCCGCCGTCCGGGCGGCCTCCTCGGCGTCGCCGCGCCGTTCGGTGAGCTTGAGTTCATAGGGGCAGCCGATGCCGCCCAGCGCGGCATCCAGGCGGCGGCGATGGCGGCTTCCGGCGGTCGGATTGAAGATCACCAGGGCGCGACGGAAACGTCCCGTCAAAACAGGTAAAACTTGATCAACCATGGGGGAGTAGTGTTTGCCGACGGAGGAATAGGCAAGTTAAGTATTTGTGACATGACATAAAAAATACATATATCCGTCACATTTCGTTAACTTGACCTTGTCTGGTATCTGCCGCTTCATGGGAGCGAGGATGTCAGGACAGGTATTCGGACGATGAACGCCGATGGTGGATTTCGGATCTACAGAACGATCTGGATATCGGATGTGCATCTGGGCACCAGGGGATGCAAGGCGGATCTTCTGTTGGATTTTCTGAGATACGCCGATTGCGAGACCCTTTATCTGGTAGGGGACATCGTCGATGGGTGGCGCCTGAGGCGGGGCTGGTACTGGCCCCAGTCCCATAACGACGTGGTGCAGAAGCTGTTGCGCCGGGGACGCAAGGGAACGCGGGTCGTTTATGTTCCCGGAAACCACGACGACTTCGCCCGCGACTACGCCGGGAACAGTTTTGGCGCGATCGAGGTGGTCGACGAAGCCGTGCACCGGACCGCCGACGGGCGGAACCTGCTGATTTTGCACGGAGATGCCTTTGACGGGGTGATGCGCTATGCCCGATGGCTGGCGATCATGGGCGACCACGCCTACACCTGGGCCCTGGCGCTGAACCATTGGTTCAATCTGGCGCGCCGCCTGTTCGGCTATCCCTACTGGTCGCTGTCCGCGTACCTGAAAAACAAGGTGAAGAATGCCGTGCAGTTCGTTGGAGATTATGAGCGTACCGTAATCGAGGCGGCGCGCCAACGGCAGGTGGACGGTATCATCTGCGGCCATATCCACCATGCGGAACTCCGCGAGGCGGACGGCATGGTCTATGCCAACTGCGGCGACTGGGTGGAAAGCTGCACCGCTCTGGTCGAGCACCTCGATGGCCGTCTCGAAATCCTTTATTGGGCGGACCACTTGGCCGCCGAGGAAATTTTCGCATGCGCATCGTGATCGTGACCGACGCTTGGCGTCCCCAGGTCAATGGCGTCGTGCGCACCCTGGAAATGCTGGCTGGCGAACTGGAGAGCACCGGGCACGAGGTGCGTCTGATCACGCCCGAGCCTTTCCGCACCTTGCCCTGTCCGAGCTATCCGGAAATCCGTCTGTCGCTTCTGCCTGGAAGGCGCGTTGCCGCGATGATCGAGGACAACAGGCCCTGTGCCATCCATATCGCCACGGAGGGCCCCCTGGGGTGGGCGGCGCGCCGTTACTGCCTCCGCCGGGGTCTTCCCTACACCACGGCTTATCACACCCGTTTCCCGGAGTACGTCCAAGCCCGCTTCGGGGTGCCGCTGGCGCTCTCCTATGCGGTCGTGCGCCGGTTCCACTCCCGCGCCGACACGGTGATGGTGGCGACCGCCTCGGTGGAGGCCGACCTGCGCCGGCATGGATTCCGCCACATCCGGCGATGGAGCCGGGGCGTGGATACCGGCCTGTTCGGTCCCGCCTACGGCAA
>JADGDA010000304.1 GCA_015228695.1 Alphaproteobacteria bacterium | reverse complement strand
GTGCCGAGACCAGGGCCTCCCTTGTTCACGCGGAGAGTCCGTAGATGGCAATCCCTGCCCCTACGACGAACATGCGCCCCGAACGCCCGAGGGCTGGCAGGCGTGGGATGTGGGCATGATCTGCCAGCGTCAGGTCCGGAGCGCCGACGGACGGGTAATCGGCCTCGATCTCTCCGCCGCAATGATGATCGGCGCCGCCAAGGGGTACGACGCTTCGGCGCTGGCCGACCTCCTTCCCGCGATCGAGGCCGGACTGATCCTGGCCCTGCGCAAGCACGAGGATGACCATGGCTGACGCAGCGGTGATCCGGCTCAAGGTCGAGGGGGAGAGCGAGGTCCGACGCGCCTTCACCGGCATCGGCGAGGCCGGGCAACGCGCCCTCAGTGACTTGTCGGCGACCGCACGGCAAGCCGATGAGAAGCTCAAAGCCATCGGCCAGGCCGCCAACGACGGCGCAAGCAAAGTGAAGAACTTTGGCGCCGGGGCCAGCGGTTCCCTGGCGGAGGTGGCGGATCAGGCGGCAACGGCCGCCATGACCCTCGCCGCAATCGCCACCGCCTTCGGCCGTCCCGAGATGGCGGCGGGCGCGGCCGCCATCTCCGCAGGGCTCAAGGAGATCGCCGAAAGCAGCCACAACCTCTCCGCCTCCCTTGCCGAAACAACCTCCGCCACGGAGGACTCCTCCACCTCCTGGGTCGCATGGACCGCCGGGATCACGGCGGCAGCGGTCGCGGTGGGCATCGTCTATGTCGGCACCCGCACGGTGAGCGCCGCGCTACGGGAGATGGACGACCTTCTGGCCGGGAACCGGCTCGCGCTTTCCTCCGAGGAGGTGGCGGCGTTTGCGGGGCGTCTCGATGATCTCTCCGTCCGAACCGGGCTTTCCACCACCGCCCTGCGCGGGCTCATCGGCATCCAGAAGGAGCTGGGCGTCAGCGAAACGCAAGCTGCCAGCATCGCCCAGCACATGGCCCTTGCCCTGGAAGACCACTCGGCTGCGGCAAAGACCGCCCGTGACGCCATTCGTGGGCTGGGCGTTGATCTCGACGGGGTTGCCGCCGCCGATTATCCCAAGGTGTTCGATCAAGTCGTCGCGGCGCTGAACCGGTTCCGGGACGGCCCCGACAAGTCCGCCGCCGTCAAAACCATCTTCGGCACCGACGACATCTCCGTGTTGAAGCAGCTCCGGGAGGCCGGGCCGGTCTGGACGGACGGAACGGCTCGCGCCAACGCCTATGCCGACGCCACCGTCCGCCTGATTGCCGCCAACAGCAACGACATCGCCGCGATCCGCTCCCGCAAATCCTGGCTGGAAGAGCTGATCGCGAGCTTTGACGCAGCCATCTCCCGCAGCGAGGAGTTCCGCAACGCCCAAGCCTATGCCGCCGAGGAGATGAGCGGCGCCGCCCGCAAATACTTTTCCGCCCATCCCTGGTTCCCGAGCTTCACCGATGCCCTGGCGGCAACGAAGGAGTCCGCCAAGGGGCTGGCCGATTACCTGCAAGTGATCGGGCACGGCGTTGCCCCGGACCTGGTGCCCGCGCTCGAGGTGCCGGCGGTTGCCGACACCCGCCCCGCCATGCCGGCCAGCCCGGAGATGACGCGGGCGGCAGATAAACTGGAGGCCTCATTCGATCCCCGGCTCGCGGCCCTGCGGACGTATCAGACGGAGATGGCTTCCCTGGACGAGCTGTACCGGGCCGGGGCCTTGAGTCTCGAACGCTACATCGCCTTGTCGGTGAAGGTCGGCGAGGCGATGACCGGCGACACCGAGAAGGCGCGGCAGCAGACGGAGGCCCTACGTGATCTGGCGGCGGCAGCCCTGCACGGCCCGGCGGCAGTGGCGCAACAGGCTTCCGTCAATGCCGTCAAGGAAGCCGTTCTTGGGGGTGTGCCGGAGCCCCTGGCCCAGGAGCGGGAACAGGAGAAGCTTTTTGCCCAGCAGGACCAGCGCCGTAACGCCGCCATCTTCGCCCTGAACCAGGAGGCCCAGGCCTACCGCGCCCTGGCCGAGGCCAAGGCCACCGGAACGACCGAACAGGCCGAACGGCAAAACGCCGTCACCGCCGAGCAAGCGGCAGGAGGTGCCCGTAACATCGAGACATGGACCCAGGCCTGGGACAAGGCGCAGGCGGCGAAGAAGGCCTACGCCGACGCCAGCGTGGTGACGGCCGACACGACGGCAAAGCAGAAAGAGTGGCTGGACGGCATCGATCGGGAAATCGCCGCCAACAGGCTTCTGGCCGAGAGTTATCGTACCGGCAGCCAGGAGAGCATCGACGCCGCCCGTATCCAGGTCGAGGTCGCGGCCAAGGCCGAAGCGGCGCATAAATCCACCGGCATCGCCACCGAGGTGGCCGCCATCGCCTTGCAACGCCTGAACGCCGCCAAGCGGGAGTCCGCACGGGAGGAGTGGATCGCCGGGATCGACCGCGATGTTGCCGCCCATACCAGCTTGGCCGATGCCATCCGGACCGGGAACGTCGACGTCATCCGCCGTTCCGCCCTGGCCAAGGAGGCCGCCGCCGCTCATGACCAGTTCGGTGTCTCGGTCGAGGAGGCCACCCACCAACTGGACCGCCAGCACGCCGCCCTGGCCGCGCCGGAGATCGCCAAACACCTCGCGGATATGAAAGCCCAGGCCGAGCTTCAGGAGCGGATTTTCCGTGCCGCTTGGCAGTGTCCAGCCGGCACTCCATCCCCCGGCATCGTTGAAGCATTCGAGATCGCCCGCGGTGAGCTGGAAGTTCGCGTTGCGCCGCTCGGTCGGGCTCCAGGTCAGGGTGGAGGTGGGAACCTTGACGCGGGAGGAACCGAAGCCGGTCAGATGGGTCATCCGCAGCATGGTGGCGAGTCCTTGAGTTATCGGTGCCCTCGGACCCGCGCCGTGCTATGATGCCGGTCTCGGGCTGGCCCTGGGTCGTGGGAGGTGAAGAGGTGACGGACGGGATTGCCGTGGGAATGGTCTTCGAGCGTCACGGAGCCCCGCACCTTCGTTGGGCCGTCGAGGAGATCACCCGGATCGGCGCCATTCCCCATGTCTACCTGCAGCGGAT
>JADGDA010000303.1 GCA_015228695.1 Alphaproteobacteria bacterium | reverse complement strand
TGGTGCTCGCATCAACAAGGCCGAGGCGCGGGCACTGGTGGCCGATCTGGTCGGTCGCCTCCGCGACCCCGATTTCGGCGCGCGCGGCCACTCCATCGGTGTCGTCACCTTCAATTCGGAACAGCAGCGCCTGATCGAGGATCTGCTGGACGAGGAGCGGCGCGCCGATCCCTCGATCGAGCCCTTCTTTTCCGACGACCGGACCGAGCCGGTGTTCGTCAAGAACCTGGAAAGCGTCCAGGGCGACGAACGCGATCTCATCTATTTCTCGATTACCTATGGTCCCGACCGCAGCGGCCATGTGTCGATGAATTTCGGACCGATGAACCGGGATGGTGGTGAGCGGCGGCTCAATGTGGCGGTCACTCGGGCGCGCCACGAACTGTGCGTGTTTGCCACCTTGAAGCCGGAACAGATCGACCTGTCCCGGACGCAGGCCATCGGCGTGCGCGACTTCAAGCACTTCCTCGAATTCGCCCAACGTGGGCCTCGGGCGCTGGCGGAGTCCGTTCTTGGGTCGGTCGGCGATTTTGACTCCCCCTTCGAGAAGGCCGTCGCCGAGGCGTTGAGCCGCAGGGGCTGGCGGGTCCATCCGCAGATTGGTGTCTCGGCGTTTCGTATCGATCTCGGCGTGGTCGATCCCGACGCCGAGGGCCGGTACCTGGCCGGCATCGAATGTGACGGCGCGACCTATCATCGTTCGGCCACCGCGCGCGACCGTGACAAGTTGCGGGAACAGGTCCTGTGCGGATTGGGGTGGGCCATTGTCCGCATCTGGTCGACCGAATGGTGGACCGATGCGGCGGGTGCGCTCGACAAGGTGGATGCCAGGCTGCATGAACTTTTGAAAACGGCAAGGGCCGCCCGCGCCGAGGGAAACCGCCGGCAGGAGGAGTTGGCCGCGGCCAGAGCCGCCGAGATGGTCATTACTGCGGCCGACTTCGGCAGTTCCGCCGATTCCGAGGAGTCCCGCGTGATGACCGGCATGTGCGAAACCGCTGCCGTGTTCGTCGGTCCTCCCCCGTCGATCGGCAACACCGGCGATCTGTTCGCGGGCGCCGACATCTTCCAGCCGCTCAAGCCCAAGGCTCTCGGGGACTTTTGTGAAGCCGACCCGGCAACCGTGGTGACGCGTATCGACCCTGATGCCTTCTTCGAGCCGGCCTACGACGACACCCTTCGGGCCATGATCCGCCACGTCGTCGAAGTCGAAGGTCCGGTTCGCGATGACGTTCTCGCCCGCCGGGTCGCCAAGGCCCACGGTTTCCAGCGCGCTGGCGCCCGCATCCGTGACCGTCTCGTTGCCTTGGCCCAGACGGAATTCGCCAGGAGCACCGAACCCGTAGGCGAATTTCTTTGGCCGCATGGTTCAACGCCGGGCACCTGGTCGGCCTTCCGCCCCCCATCCAGCGATTCCGTTCGTCCGTTGGAAGAGATTGTGTTGCCGGAACTGCAGGCGCTGGCCAGGACGGTGCGATCGCGGGCGGCGGACGGGGAAGACCCAATTCTAGCAATGGCCCGGCTGGCTGGCCTACAACGCCTGCGCGCCCCAAGCCGTGAGCGTCTCGAGCAGGCATGGGCCGCCGAGACTGGACCTTTGACGTCGGCTGTTTGAAAGTCGAAGACGGTGGGCGATGGCTGAGGCTGCGGACAATGCGACAATATCGAAGACATCGGCTTCCGGGCTGACCACGCACGACCTGCTCGCAATGCTGGCCTGCGGCAACGCCGTGGAACTGTCTGATGGCACTCTCTTTGCTCTCGACGACGAGAAAGCACGGCTGGCGCTTGCCTTTTTTCTCGGTGATCAGACCGGGCGGCAATACCTCGCCACGGCGCCCGAGCGCGGCAACGCCGACATGGCCCGGCTGGCGGAATGGATGGAGACGGGCACGTTTCCAGACAGGCCGGTGGCAGTCGCGGCGAATTCGAAGCGGCGTGTGTGGTCCCTGATTTCAGTGTCGGTCCGTCAGTTTGGCGGCTTGCAGCCGTTCTGCGCCGAGAACGGCACGGATGCCCCCGATTTCACCTTCTCCTTCACCCGCCCGCTGTTCATGGCGCAAGGCCCGAACGGCGCCGGCAAGAGTTCGCTGGCACGAGTCCTGACCTTCCTGCTGACCGGCAAGGTGGCGAGCAGCCCGGAGTTTCAAAGTTTCGCCGAGGCACAGCAGATCAACACCTACACGCTTTCTGATGGCACAGAGGTCTCATTGCCAAGCGTGGTCCCCATGCCAACCCTGGCGCAGTGGCAAGCCCGCCAGGCCAAGGGGTTGACGCCGGTGGCCACCTCGGTGACCGCCGTGCTGAAGGCCGATGATGGGGAGGACATCACCGTCCGTCGGACGGTGGTACAAGTGAAGAACTCCTTCACCACCATCCTCGAAAAGAATGGCGTCCGGGTGGAGGGCGAACTCGCCGCCATGCTGGGGGTGCCGCCCCTGGCCTTGGAACTGAGCGCCCTGCACATGTCTCGTCTTGCCCATCTGAAACTCGGGCACCGGGAATCACTGGCCGATGGCGTCCGTGCCCTCACCGGTCTGCGGGAGGTGGCGGCGCTGGCCGAAAAGACCGCCCCGAAGATGCGGGATTACCTTGGGACCACCTACGCCACGAACCAAAGGAAACAAGCCAAGACGGCAGTCGATAATTTCGCCCTGCAGATCAAGGTGCTTAAGGAGGCATTCAGCGAGGCCGCACCCCCACCAATACCGCCTGAGCCGGCCGGCGACGGCAGTGCCTGCCAGAGCGCAATGTCGGAGTTGAAGCAGGATCTTGAAGAGCGTACGGCCAAGGTCCGGACCGCCGTAGCCACTGCGGCTGGCGTGGACGAGGACAAGGTCGAGTTGGAGGGGCTCGACGATAAACTGGCAGGCGCCGTCGGCACTCTTGACCGCTCGACCCTGAATAAGGGCGGCTTGGCTGCTTTGGTCACTGCCATGGAAGGCCTGTCGGATGAGGATATTCAACGTGTACGTGATCTGCTGAATGCGACCGTCATTCGCGCAAACGATTTTGCCGCCCTACAGACGGACAAGCTGAAGATCGGCCGTCGGCGCCACTAT
>JADGDA010000302.1 GCA_015228695.1 Alphaproteobacteria bacterium | reverse complement strand
CGGCCGCCCGGCGTTTATGAGCCGCTTCGTGCTCGCGGCAACCTTGTCGAGCGTCTATGGCATGTATAACGGCTACGAGCTGTGCGAAAACGCCGCCGTTCCCGGCAAGGAAGAATATCTCCACTCCGAGAAATACGATTACAAGGTGTGGGACTGGGACCGGCCCGGCAACATCAAGCCGCTAGTCGCCGCCGTCAACCGCATCCGACGGGAAAATCCGGCCCTGCACGAGTTGACGAACCTGCGATTCCACACCGCCCACGACGACAATATCCTGTTCTACGGCAAGATGACTCCCGACCGGAGCAACATGATTTTCATCGTCGTCAATCTGAACCCCTTCGACACCCACGAAACCGACATCGTGATGCCCTTGCACGACATGGGGTTGACCGAGCAGGACAACTACGCGGTCGAGGAACTGCTCACCGGGGCCAAGCACCTGTGGAGCGGTTCCCACCAGAGAGTCCGGCTCGATCCCGCCACCAATCCGGCGATGATTCTCCGTGTTGTCCCCTGGCATCATGTGGACTTCGAAAGCCCGAGTTTCTGAGGATTTCCCACGCTGCATTAGAAAATGCTCATAAAGCGTGGAAATTCTTTCCTATTTGGGAACCCATTTGGGGACTTGACAGGACGGCGCAGTCTCGCGACAACGGCTTTTCCGGATTGTGATCGCCGGATTCGAGGGGGCGATACCCCCGGCGGCGGAGTGGGAGGCGACAATATGCCCAGCCATGCGGTGCATCGTCATCTGGCGTTCGAACCCGGTCATCTTTTTGACCTTGTGGCCGACGTCGAGCGATATCCCGAGTTCGTCCCCTGGTGGGTGGCGGCGACGGTGGCGCGAAGGGAGGGGGACGTCTACTACACCCGTCAGGTCGTCGGCCTGCCGATGATGCGTCACGAGTTCCACTCGAAAACCGAACTCCTGCGCCCCAACTCGATTCGGGTGACGTCCACCGAGCATCCCTTCAAAAGCCTTCAAATGCTCTGGACGTTTGATCGCGCCGAAATCGGCGGGTGCGACGTCAACCTCGTCATCGATTTTGAACTCGCCTCGTCCCGCTTCGGCATGCTCGCGGGAATCGTTTCCGGCGAGGGGATTCGCCGTTTGATCGGCGCCTTCGAGACCCGGGCGCGGCACACCTGCGCCGATTTCTCCGCCGCCGCGATGGAGACTCATCCCGTCGCCGTTGAGCCCGTTCCCGAACTCCAGACCGAGGAACACCACATGGTGCGCAAGGCCTGCGCGCGCAAGGTGATTCATCGTTCCATCATGCATCACGACATGGAACCCCAGACCGCGTCCGCCTGATCGCGGTCGGGGCGATTTCCATCCGGTCGCGACACGATCGGTCTTGGACAGACGGCATGGGACTGTATATCTTCCGGTGACTCGGCCGGCCGCCTCGATCCATTCGGGGATGCGCGTTTCCAGGGGAATTGACGGGGCGTCTCCCATCGCGGAGACTTGATCCGGGGGGAGACACGATGACCAAGTTCGATGGCGGCGCGGTCCGTTCGACCGCCGAGGTCCAGGATTCCGGAGTTGAGCCGCAGGAAGCGGCCCCCGTGGACCCGGTGACGTCACCGGCCCAGCCGATCCCCTTTCCCTCCGAACCGGTCGTCATCCCCGACTACCTGGAAAACGTCTACCACTGGGCCTATCTCAGCCCCATCGGGCGGGCCATCTTCGATCATCCCATGGTGGTGCATTCCATCCTGTGGGGGAACATGCACCGTCTGACCCGGGCGGTCGTAGATGAAATCGAGCCGGGGCAGTCGGTCTTGCAGCCGGCCTGCGTCTACGGCGGATTTTCCAACCACCTTGCCGACGCGGTCGGGGCGAAGGGCCATCTGCTGGTGACCGATGTGGCCCCGATTCAGATCGCGGGCGCGCGGCGTAAGCTCGGGGGGGTCCCCCAGGCCACCGTGCGCCTCGGCGACGCCGCCCGCCCGCCGGGAGGCCCCTTCGACGTCGTGGCCTGCTTCTTCCTGCTGCACGAGGTTCCGGAGGACTACAAGAAAGCGATCGTGAACGGCCTGCTGGGCGCGGTCGCTCCCACCGGCAAGATCGTGTTCGTGGACTACCATCGGATGCGGCCCCTGCACCCGCTGAAGCCGATCATGCACCTCGTCTTCGACACCCTGGAGCCCTTCGCCAAGGAACTGTGGCGGAACGAGATCAAGGATTATGCCTCCGACGCGGATCGGTTCACCTGGACCAAGGAGACCTATTTTGGCGGCCTGTACCAAAAGGTCGTCGCCCGACCACGGAAAGGCTGAGGGCTTGAGGCGGCTGGCCCTGGCCGTGGCGCTCTCCACGGCGGCGGCGGTGCTCCCGGCCCGAGCCGCCGACGCGGCCACCGCCCTGGCCAGCAACAAGGCCGGAGACGTCGGGTTGTGCGGCGGCAACGGGACCGAAGCGCGCGCACAGCAGTGCGCCTTGCAGAAATGTTTCCAGAACAAGGGCCGGCTGTGCGAGCCCGTCTCCTCGTGCAACGTCGTCGCCGGCGGTTGGGTGGCGGTCGCCGCCCTGCCGGCGCAAACCCGCGTCGTGCTGACCTGCGGCGGAGCCGACAAGGAAGCGGCGGAAAAAGACGCCTTGACCGCATGCAAGGCCTTCGGCGAGGGATGCCGGATCATGTTCTCCAGCTACGAGGACCCGAAAGACTTCGTCGAGGAAGGAACACCGCCGAAGCCCCTTCCGCCCAAGTAACTCTCCGGACAGGCTCTCAGTCCTTCCGTTCCGGCCAGGGGGCGAGGGCGACCACCGAAAGGGAATTCTGGGGGCTGCCTTCGATCAGCTTGTCGGACCAGATCAGGTAGACCACGGCGTTGCGGCTCGCGTCGAACATGCGCGTGACCTGCATGGTCTTGAAGATGGGCGACGTCCGCGCCTTGAAGACCTGCACGCCGCCGCTTCCCCGCTCCTTTTCCAGGCGTTTCCGCAATTCCGGCGACAGGTCGACCGGACCCCGCTGACGGCAGGCGATGGAGCCGCCCGAAGGGTCCTCGGCCAGCCCGACCGCTCCCGAGACCCCCCCGCTCGTCGGCCGGCTCACCCAACAG
>JADGDA010000301.1 GCA_015228695.1 Alphaproteobacteria bacterium | reverse complement strand
ACAAGGCCTCCTTCGCCGTCGCCTTTTGCCGGGGGCCGGTGGACGCCGTCGTCCGCATCTGGGCCGACGGAAAGCTCCTCTACGACATGCGCCCGGAGAACACCGGCGGCGCCAAGGCACGCGGCGCGACCTTCACCATTTATCGGGGCACCGAGGACCAGGAGGCCGACGCCACCATCCAGGCCGGCAAGGGCATCGATGCCACGCCGGGGTTTCGGGGGCTGGCCTACGTGGTCTTCAAGGATCTGGAACTGGCGGACGTCGGCAACCGCATGCCCAACATCACCGCCGAGATCACCCGCGGCGCCACCGGGGCCAAACCCGCCGTCCTTGCCGCCAACACCGGATACACCCACGACAGCATCGTCTATTCCACCAGCGGCGAGTTCCTCTATTACACCCATGGCAACGTCGTTTACAAAGTTGACACCATCGGCGGCCGGATCGTGACCTCGGCGGCGATGCCGACCCCCTATCTCCGTTGCATCGCCTGGGGCGGAGGCCGGCTGTTCGCCGCGTCCTCCGAAGGCAACCACAGCCGCATCCACGCCATCAATCCCGACACCCTCGCCGCCGTCAGCACCAGCCCCCGCATCGGCGCGGTCAATGACCTCTGCGTCTCCGGGGACAGCGTGTTCACCCTGGACTTCTGGGGCGGGCCCATTTACCGGCTCACCCTCGACGAGTACGGCCTCTTCCCCCGAGAGGTCCCGGCTCCCATCGTTCCCGATCTGAACGAATGCGGGTCCCCGGACCGCCCCACGATGGGGTGCATCGGCTCCGGCGGCGAAGTGTGGGCCGTCGGCGGCAGTTCGTCCCGTTCTTCCCTCTGGCGCATCGGCGGCGGGGTGCAACTCTTCGATCTCAGCGCCGGCGTTCTCGATGCCTCATGCGTCACCTTCGACCCAGGTACCGGCTGCCTGTTCATCGCCGGGGCCGGAGGCAGCCTGCTCAAGTGGGACACGGCGACGTCCGCCCCGGTGGGCCAGCCCCTGACCTCCGTGGCCGGCGCCTACAGCCGCTCGGCGTTCCGGCGCGGGGTGATCGGCCGCTCCCTCTGGTGCAGCTTCGGCGAAACCGTGCGCGAGATCGATGTCGCCACCCTGGCCGTCCGCCGCTCCCTGCGGCTGGTGGACTGGGGGGTTGCATCCATGAACACGGCGGTCGCCTTCGAGCCCCTGTGCAATGCCCTCTGGGGTCTCGGCAGCTTCCAGGGAACCGGCGCGATCAAGGTACTGCTCGACCGGGTCGGGGCCTCTGGCACCACCGTCGATCTGGTGGTCTCCGAGATCGCCGGTCTGGCCGGACTGTCCAGTGGGAGCCTGGATGTCTCCGCGCTCTCCACCGAGATGGTCCGGGGCTACGTCATCGGCCGCCGCTCCACCGCCCGCTCGTGCATTGAGCAATTGATGCAGGCCTTCCTGTTCGATGCGGTGGAAAGTGGTGGGGTGCTCAAGTTCGTCAAGCGGGGCTCGGCCTCCTGTCTGACCCTGGGAAAAGATGATCTGGCCGCCGGGACATCGGGCAAGTTCCCGCCGCCGCTCGCCATCACCCGGGTTCAGGACGTGGAGTTGCCGGTGCTGGTCAATGTCCTCTACATCAACCCCGATGCCGACTATCAGCAGGGGCATCAGCAGGCCCGCCGCTTGGCCATCGCAACAACAGACCAGTCCATCACCGTCGAACTCCCCATGGTGATCACCGACACCCAGGCGATCCGTCTTGCCGATGTACACCGCCTGGACGGAGCGCAGCCGCTTCGAGCTGCAACTGATGCGCCGCTTCGTCCGGGTGGAGCCTGTCATCGATGTGATCGAGGACAACTCCACCAACCGGCTGCGCATCACCGGAGCCACTCTTGGGGCCGACGGGCGCAAAATAATACCATCTGCACTTGACCTCACACATCAAGATATTCAGCCTACAATAACGTTGGCGGAACATTTGGCACTGTGCTTCGGCAAGGGGTGTGCCTTCCCGTGGGGTGGATGTGTGTGGACGCCGGGATTCGCAGAGGAGAAGGCGAAATGTGGTTTTTTGACAATAATTGTTTGATGTGTTCGTTCTGCTCGAAATGTCACCGTGATCAAGACGTGGAACACGCGGTTACCTTAACTCAGAAACAGCGAGAATCGGCACGATCTAATAACTTCGCATTTCTTAATTCAGAAGCCTATCTATCGTGTCATATGAAGCAGTTGCCTGAGGTACTTCAGTCGACAGACATAGAAAAATTACGAAAGTCGTTAATAACAAGAAAATGCCACAATTTTTTTGACTTTAAAAAGAGTGCTGGAATGTTTTTTGAAGCCATACAGAATAATATTCTGTATCAGAAGAATCGCAATGAGCACAGGAGACTTTTTATAACTACGTTTTTTGCATTTGTTTCGGCGGTCGCCGCCGCATGCTCTGCTTATTTTGCATACACGAACATGAAGCATCGATGCGATGACACCGCGCAGTCCGCCCGCTCCACCGGAGCCACCAATGCGGGCGCTTCAATTCGGGGGCCATTTCGGTAGGGTATTCGAATTCCTTCACGCGCACCTTCGATGCCCAGCCGACCTGGGTGGTCGGCTTCGCCCGCCTGATCACCTCCCTGACCGCCTCCGACATGCTGATTCTCGAGGACAATGGCAGCGAACAGATTGTCGTCCGCCACACCGATACCGGTTCCATCGCCATCGACCGGGGAGCAACCCAGCTCGCTCTCAGTAGCGGATCCCTGCTCCCCAACACCTGGACCTTCATCGAGGTCAAGGCCGTCATCGCCGATAGCGGCGGCTCCGTCACCGTCCGCGTCAATGGAGCCGACTTCGTCTCG
Source organism: Alphaproteobacteria bacterium (assembly GCA_015228695.1). Lineage (GTDB taxonomy): Bacteria > Pseudomonadota > Alphaproteobacteria > Rhodospirillales > Rhodospirillaceae > JADGDA01. The sequence continues at coordinate 274 of JADGDA010000301.1, read as the reverse complement.
GTCAGCAACGCCGACACCAAGGCGACCGCCACCGCCTCGGCCAACAGCGTCAAGTTCTGGGGCAGCGGCGGTTCAGGAGCCACCGTCCGCTACGACGACATCTACATCCTCGACGGCACCGGTGCGATCAACGACTTCCTGGGCGACCATCGGGTTCGCACCCTGCTGCCCGCAGCCGACGACAGCGTGCAGTTCGCCCGCTCCACCGGGGCCTATAATTACGCCAACGTTATTGTAGGCTGAATATCTTGATGTGTGAGGTCAAGTGCAGATG
>JADGDA010000300.1 GCA_015228695.1 Alphaproteobacteria bacterium | reverse complement strand
CCGACGGAGGCTCTGGTCGCCCAACCCCTGTCTCCCGCGGCGACGGTGCGCAGCGCCATTCTTCTCCGCGCCGCCCTTCCCAGCATCCAGGCATCGGCGGAAATGATGCGGCGCGAGATTGTCGTTCTCGGTACCCTGCGCGCCCAGATCGCGACCCAGCGCGACCGCATCACCGCCTCTTCCAACCGGAAGACCCAGGAGGCGACCCGGTTGAAGGAACTGTTCGAACGCAAGGCCGCCCTGCAACGCGAGACCGAGGCGCGCAGCCGGGAAATCGCCCGCGAGGTGCGGACCCTCTCCCACGAGGCGACGACCCTGCGCGACCTGATGGCGCGGATCGAGGAAGAGCGGTTGCGCCGCGTCGAGGAGGAACGCCAGGAAACGGAGCGCCAGCGCAAGGCGGAGGAGCGCCGCTTGGCCGAGGAGCGTCGTCTGGCCGAGGAACGCCGCGCGGTCGAGGAACGTCGGTTGACCGAGGAGCGCCGCTTGGCCGAGGAACGCCGCGTGGCGGGGATTCAAGCGGCGGAGCCTCCCCCCCGGATCATCCCCGAGCCCCCGGCCGCCGAAGTCAAGCTCTCTCCTCCGCAGGTGGCCGCGCTTGAACCCGAACCATCGCTGCGGGCCAAGCCGTCCGACCGTTCCTCCAAACCCTTCAGCAAGGCACGGGGACGCTTGCCGATGCCGGCGAGGGGCAGTATCATCACCACCTACGGGCAGGTCAACGATGTCGGTCTGGCGTCGAAGGGGATCACCATCGGGACCCGCGCCGGGGCGCAGGTCGTCGCGCCCTATGACGGGGTGGTGGTGTTCGCCGGGCCTTTTCGCGGATACGGGCAGCTCTTGATCATCGAGCACGGCGAGGGATATCATACGCTCCTTTCCGGGATGACCCGGATTGATACCGAGGTTGGTCAGCGCCTGCTCGCGGGAGAGCCGGTCGGCGTCATCGATACTCCGGGCGATCCGTCTCTCTATGTGGAGCTGCGCCGGGAAGGACAGCCCATCAACCCTCTCCCGTGGTTGATGGCACAAAAGGGTGGCAATCGCGGATGATACGGAAGGTTTCCCTGGCGCTTGGCGCCATGCTCGTGGTCTCGTCCCTGTCGACGTCCCAGCCGGCGCGGGCGGCTCAGCAGGGCGACGGCGACACGTACCGGCTTCTCAACCTGTTCGGCGACGCCTTTGACCGGGCGCGGCGCGACTATGTGGACGAGGTGACCGATCAGCAGTTGATCGAGAACGCCGTCAACGGCATGCTCAGCCAGCTCGATCCCCACTCCGGCTATCTCAACGCCAAGAATTACAAGGAGATGCAGGTTCAGACGCGGGGGGAATTCGGCGGCCTCGGCATCGAGGTCACCATGGAGAACGGGTGGGTCAAGGTGGTGTCCCCCATCGACGACACCCCGGCTTCCCGTGCCGGCATCAAGCCGGGGGACTTCATCACCCACCTCGACGGGGCCCCGGTGCTCGGTCTCAGCCTCAACGAGGCGGTGGACAAGATGCGCGGTCCGGCCAATTCCGACATCCGCCTGACCATCCGCCGGGGGGGCAAGAACCCCTTCGACATCAGCCTGACGCGGGCGGTGGTGAAGATCCAGTCGGTGCGCTCACGGACGGAGGGCGATCTGGGCTACATCCGGATCACCCAGTTCACCGATCGCACCAAGTCGGGTCTGGTGACCGCCATCCACGACATCAAGGAGCGCACCGGCGATAAGCTGAAGGGCTACGTCCTCGATCTGCGCAACAATCCGGGGGGGCTTCTCGATCAGGCGATCGAGGTGTCCGACGCCTTCCTCGATCACGGCGAGATCGTCTCCACCCGTTCGCGCCGGGCCGAGGATATCCAGCGTTACAGCGCCCGCACCGGCGATCTGGCCGACGGTCTGCCCGTCGTCGTCCTGATCAACGACGGGTCCGCCTCCGCCGCCGAAATCGTTGCCGGGGCGTTGCAGGATCATCACCGCGCGGTTTTGATCGGCACCAAGTCCTTCGGCAAGGGCTCGGTCCAGACCATCATTCCGTTGCAGGGGTACGGCGCGATGCGTCTGACCACGGCGCGCTATTACACGCCCTCGGGGCGGTCGATCCAGGCGATCGGCATCCAGCCCGACATCCTGGTCGAGCAGGCGCGACTCGAACCGGCGGCGGGCAACGGCCACAAAAGGGCGGAGGCCGATCTGCGCCACGCCCTCAGCAACAACACCGTCCGCAAGGACCCGGCCCAGGAAAACAACGGCACGGCCAACAAGGACGACGGAACCGGGGACGAGGACGACGAGAAGACATCCTCCGGCGAGCCGCAGGTCAAGCTTGGCGAACCCGGCGATTATCAGCTCTCGCAGGCGTTCGATCTGTTGCGGGGCCTTTCCCTCCGCCGCGTCCAGGCCGTGAACTGACATCGGGGGAAGGAGCCGCGACGTGCGGTCGTTGCCGTGAAGTTCAGTCTGTTCAAGAAAAACGCGGATGACGACGACGACTTCGACGACAGCGACCTGTCGGATGAAGAGGGCGGGCCGTCCTTCTTCGCCTCGCTCTTCAAGAAGCGGGGCGCGGCGGATTCCTACGAAGACGACGGCGACGCCGCCGACGACGGCGATGGCGAGGAGGAGAACGACCGGCGGGGCTGGGTTCTGGTCGCGGGCATTTTTCTGGTCGTGGGCGTGATCGGGGCCGCCGTCGGTTACTACCTCGTCAGTGGCGGCGACGAAAACAGGCGGATCGAGGCTCCCCCTCCGCCTCAAATCCCCGGAGAGGCGGCGGGAAACACCACCGTCAGCATGCCGATGCCCCCCAGACGGGGGCCGGAAAGCCCGTCGTCGGCGCTTCTTACTCCTCCCGGCGGGAACGCCGCCAACCGGCGCCCGTGGCTCAAGGGCACGGACATGCCGCCGGAAGCCGGAGCCGTTTCCGTGCCGGATACCGCGAAACCGCCCCCCCCGGATGACGCCGCGCCGGCGTCGGGGGGAGCCCTTCCCGCGCCGGAGCGGCCGGTCTCTCCCTCCCGGATTGCGGACCCGGTGAGTCCGCCTCTGGAAGAGGGGGGGAAGGTGCCCACGTTCTCCTCGTTGCCGGTTCCGCCCAAGTCCGAGCCCCTTCTTCCGGTTCATGA
>JADGDA010000002.1 GCA_015228695.1 Alphaproteobacteria bacterium | reverse complement strand
AAACCCGCCACGCCGGCCAAACCCGCCTGACCGTGACATCTTGCCACGGACGACGGGAACACGTCAGTCGGGCCTTGCGGCGGATATCCAAGTTCTTCCACGATCTGCGCCAAATTGCGGAGCAGTTGACTGTCCCACAAAGATGGGCGCGCATCCTTGCCGAGGCGCTGAAAAAGTATCTCCACGGACGACAACGACACCAACCGCCCTGGCTCACCGCGCATCAGACAGCACCTACAGGTTGAGATGCCAGCCCGATCGAGCAGGCAATGCGCAGCCAACTGCCGTTTCTAGGGTGAAAGAACTTCCGCTGGAGGGTATGATCGTCACGGGGGATGCGATCTTCACGCAGAAGGAAATTTGCCAAACCATCATCGATCGGAGTGGCCATTATTTCTTCACCGTGAAAATGAACCAGCCGACGCTTCACGACGATATCGCACTGGCCTTCGGGTCCGATTCCCCCCTGTGCGCCGTGCGACCCGCCTGATCTTGACGTTGCCGAAACAACGGATAAGGGCCATGGGCGCGTCGAGACGCGCCGTCTTGAGGCGACGGCGACCCTGGCCGAGTATCTGGCCCTATGGCCTGGGCTGCAACAGGTCTGCCGCATCACGCGTACCCGCTGGATCAGGGGCAAGGAAACCTCCGAAGTCGTTTACGGCATCACCAGTCTGCCCCGTTCCCAAGCCTCGGCCGTCGCCCTCCTCGCCTTGTCGCGCGATCACTGGGGCGTTGAAAACCAACTCCACCATACGCGTGACGTAACGCTCGGCGAGGATGCCTGCCGCGTCCGTACCGCCAACGCTCCTCAAGTCCTTGCCGCCTTCCGCAATACCGTGCTGACCTGCCTGCGACGCCTTGGCCTCAAGCCCGTCGAGGGCCTTGAACACTTCGCCGAGAACCGCGCGAAAGCCATCAACCTCGTGCTGACCGGCAGAACCGAATGACCCTGGAAACAAGGGTGATCGGGTTGAGCCTGGGGCGGTTTTGTGGTAGGCTGGGCCGGCGAGTGTGCCGGCCGGTTCAGGTGCGGCGCGAGACATGGACGTCTTTTCGGCAACGAGCGAGGTGGACCATGGGATACTCCGTCATTGATTACAGCGAAGGACGGTGCCGTCGGGGAGATGAGCGTTTTTCCGAGCGGCGGAGGCTCGAGTCCCGGCGGAAGGGCGAGCTTGCGCCCTGGAAGGTCGAACTTGTCCTCGACAAGGAGCGGGAGATCGTTCCCAGGGGGGGAACGATGCCGAGACGCCTTCGTCCCGATCGGCGGAACGGAGGCTCGTCGGCTCCCTGAGGGAGGCCGGCCCATGGGGGCTCGACGGACATCCGCCGAGCCCCCTCTGTTTCCGATGCCTCTCCACACGGCACACGGCGGTGGAAATGCCGGGTGGTTTCGGGGAGAATGCGCCGGAACATCATAGGAGGGCCGCCATGCCGACCATGCTGATTTCCCATCCGGTCTGCCTTGAACACGACACCGGTTCCTATCACCCGGAGTGCTCCGACCGGCTTCGGGCCATTCTTGCGGCCCTCGAAGGGGAGGCGTTCAGCCTGCTCGACCGGCGCGAGGCCCCCAAGGCCGAGATGGTTCACCTGGAACGGGTGCATCCGAAGGACTATATCGCCGGCATCCTGAAATCGGCCCCTTCCAACGGTTACCTCAACCTCGATCCCGACACCGTGATGTCGCCCTTGTCCGGAGAGGCCGCCCTGCGTGCCGCCGGGGGGGTGGTCGCGGCGGTGGACGCCGTGGCCGGAGGCGAGGTGCGCAATGCCTTTTGCGCGGTGCGCCCGCCGGGACACCATGCGGAAAGCGCCCGCGCCATGGGGTTCTGCCTGTTCAACAACGTGGTCGTCGGCGCCCGTCATGCCCGGGAAGCCCATGGTTTCCGCAAGGTCGCCGTGGTCGACTTCGACGTCCACCACGGCAACGGGACCCAGCACCTTTTCTGGGAAGACCCGGACCTGTTCTATGCCTCCACCCACCAATATCCGTGCTACCCCGGAACCGGGGCCGCGTCGGACACCGGGGTGGCCCACAACATCGTCAACGCGCCCTTGATGGCGGGGTCGGGCTCGTCCGAGTTCCGCAAGGCCATGACCGGCAAGATTCTCCCCGCCCTGCGCGCCTTCGCCCCCGATTTCATCCTCGTTTCGGCCGGATTCGACGCCCACGCCAAGGACCCGCTCGCCAATCTCAATCTGACCGAGGACGATTACGCCTGGGTGACCCGCGAACTCCTGGCCGTCGCGGCGGAGTGCTGCGGCAACCGGCTGGTTTCGGTCCTGGAGGGCGGATACAATCTGACCGCGCTGGCGTCGAGCGTCGCGGTTCATGTGAAGGCTCTCATGGGCAGCTAGCCCGAAGATGGTTGTGCCTCCGCTTCCGCCCGGCTACGTTGGGGCGCGGGCGCATCGCCGCATCGGTTTGAAGTTCCCTTCCAGCGGGGTTTTTTCCATGGTAGCTGCGACAGACTTGGCGGAAGTTCCGAGCGTGGGCGTGGCGGCGCTCGACGACGATCACCGTATCATCCTCGGCGTCATCGTCGAACTGCGCGAGGCCATCGCCGAAGGCGACGACCACGAAACCCTCGGCAGCATGGTCATCTTTCTGTGTGACCACATCCTCACCCACCTCCGGCGCGAGGAACGGTTGATGGACAAACTCGGCTACCCCGGCTTGGCCTCGCACCGGGTAGCCCATGCCGAGTTGATCGGTTGGGTCGATGGCTTCCGCGCCGCCTATACAAGGGAGGGCGGCGCCTGGCTGAACGCCGAGCGGCTGACCTTTCCCCTGGAATGGTGGATGAAGCACATCCGGACCGTGGACGTGCTGTACGAGACCTTCTTCGCCGCCCGCCCCGGAGAGGTGGCCGAGGCCCTCAACACCGAGGACCTGTTCGAAATCTACGGCTTCGACAACGCCCCGGCGGAGGGGGACGATCCCTTTCTGCCCGGGGCATAGGGGCTTTCCCGCCACGGCGGGGAGCCGGACAGGGGCTTTCAGAGCCCGGTCAGAACGGGTTTGGGTCCGTGGGCCGGGGTGCTGGACAGGTAGTCGTCCACCACTTTCGCCAGGACCTCCTGGCGCTCGCGGAAAAAGTGGTCGGCGCCGTCGACGTGGCGGTACTCCACGGAAATGCTGCGCTGGTGCGACAGCTTGTGCGCCAGCTTCGCCACCGACGCCTCGGGGACGTAATCGTCCCGGTTGCCGTGAACGATCAGGCCCGAGGACGGGCACGGGGCCAGAAACGAGAAATCATAGACGTTGGCCGGGGGGGCCACCGCCACGAACCCGGCGATCTCGGGGCGGCGCATCAAAAGTTGCATGCCGATCCATGCCCCGAACGAAAACCCCCCGATCCAGCAGCCCGAGGCGTTGAGATTGAGGTTTTGCATCCAGTCCAGCGCCGACGCCGCGTCGGCAAGCTCGCCCTGACCGCCGCTGAACAGTCCCTGGGAACGGCCGACTCCCCGGAAATTGAACCGCAGAACGGAAAATCCGCGTTTCGCGAACGCATGGAACAAGGTGTAGACCACCTTGTTGTTCATGGTCCCGCCGTGCTGGGGGTGGGGATGGAGCACCAGGGCGGTCGGCGCGTTGGGTTGCTTGGAATGATGGTAGCGGCCTTCCAGCCGCCCCTCCGCTCCGTTAAAGATGACTTCCGGCATCGTTTTCGTGCTGCCTAATGTCGGCCAAAGGGCATGACGCCCGCAACGTCCCAACCACGCGCAGGCCAACCACGTGCAGGGCGGGCGGCGGAACGTCCGTCACCCCATTCTTGACTGGTCAAGTCGGACATCGTACATTCTCTCCGCGTGGACGTTTCATGTCTGCTCGGCGAGGCGGGGCCTGCCCGGCGAGGCGGGGAAGCGTCAACCGGAGCGAGAGATGCCACGACGCGACGGTGGCGCATATTAGCACGATCATAGTCATGATTTTCAAGCGACTTGGGGAAGAAATCGATTCCATCATCCATCGTGACCCGGCGGCCGGGTCCCGGCTGGAGGTCGTGTTGTGCTATCCCGGGTTCCACGCCCTGCTGGCCTACCGGCTTTCCCATCTTCTCTGGCTATGGGATCTGAGGCTGATCGCCCGATTCCTCGCCTATCTGGCAAAGGTGCTGACCGGGGTCGAAATCCACCCCGGCGCGACCATCGGACGCCGTCTGTTCATCGATCACGCCACCGGCGTGGTCATCGGCCAGACGGCGGAAATCGCCGACGACGTGACCTTGTACCAGGGCGTGACCCTGGGCGGCACCAGTCTGCACACCGGAAAGCGGCACCCGACTCTGGAAAACGGCGTGATCGTGGGGGCCGGCGCCCAGGTCCTCGGGCCGATCACCATCGGAGCCGGGGCCCGGATCGGCGCCAACGCGGTGGTGATCACCGACGTCGCCGCGGGTTCCACCATGGTGGGGATTCCTGCGCGCGTGGTGCAGCGGAGCAGGACCGGGGCCGACCCGGACTTCTGCGCCTACGGCACTCCGGAGGATGTGGCCGATCCGATCGTCCGCGCCGTCGCCGGCCTCCGCGAGCAACTCGGCGCCGCCATGGAGCGGATCGAGGAGATGGAGCGCCAACTGGAGGAGATGGCGGACCGGGAGATCGACACCCCCCGCAAATAGGCAGACAGGGAGAAGGATTCCGTGAGGCTCAGCACCAAAGGACGCTACGCCGTGATGGCCATGGCCGATCTTGCCTGCAACGAGAAAGGCCGACCGATCGCCCTGGCCGATATCGCGGACCGGCAGGAAATTTCCCTGTCCTATCTGGAACAATTGTTCGGCAGGCTTCGGAAGGGCGGCTTGGTGCGCAGCGTGCGCGGGCCGGGGGGGGGATACCTTCTGGCGCGGACGCGCGATCAGATCCGGATTTCCGACATCATCCTTGCGGTGGACGAGCCGATTCAGGCCACCCGCTGCGCCATCGGCTCCACGGCGGGTTGCCAGCAGGATCAAGGACGGTGCCTGACCCATGATCTCTGGGAGGAGTTGGGCAACCAGATTTATCTCTACCTCAGTTCGGTGACGCTGCACGACCTCTGCACCCAGCGTATCCTGGGCAGCAGCGGCGTGTTCCATGACGCGGAGCGTCCTGATCGAGGCGCGGAGCGTCCTGATCGAGGCGCCGAACGGCCGGGTTGAGGCTGGAGCGGGGCATGTCCCGGGTCTATCTCGATCACAACGCGACCACTCCCCCCCGTCCGCAGGTCGTGGCGGCGATGGTCGGGGCTCTGCGGGCCTGCGGCAATCCGTCGTCGCCCCATTCGTTCGGCCGGGCCGCGCGCAAGACCGTGGAGGACGGGCGCGCCCGCGTGGCGGCCCTGGTCGGAGCCGAGGCGGAGGCCGTGGTGTTCACCGGCGGCGGCACCGAGGCGAATGCCCTGGCCCTCGCGGGGGCGGGGCGGATTCTGGTCTCCGCCGTCGAGCACGACTCGGTGTTCGGGGCGGTCGACGGAGCCGAGGCCATCCCCGTCGACGCCCGGGGCGTGATCGATCTGGCGGCGCTGGAGGCGATGCTGGCCGGGGAGGGGCGAGGGGAAGGGAGAGGGCGAGGACGGACACTCGTGGCTCTGATGCTGGCCAACAACGAAACCGGAGTGTTGCAGCCGGTGGCCGAGGCGGCCCGGCTGACCCATGGGCGCGGGGCGCTTCTTCACTGCGACGGCACCCAGGCGGCGGGACGGATTCCCGTCGACATGGCCCGGTTGGGGGCCGACACCCTGTCTCTGTCCGCGCACAAGATGGGGGGGCCGCAGGGCGTCGGGGCTTTGGTGACGGCTCCCCATGTGACGCTTGTCCCCCAGCTTCGCGGGGGTGGCCAGGAGCGCCGCCGCCGCGCCGGAACGGAAAACGTCCCCGGCATTGCCGGATTCGCGGTCGCTGCGGACTTGGCCTCCCGCTCCCTGGGCCGGATGGGGACCCTGGCCGGCTGGCGCGACCGTCTGGAGAGGGAGATCGGGACCATGGCGCCCGTGCGGTTTTTCGGCCGGGAGGCTCTCCGTCTGCCGAACACCTCCTGTTTCGCCCTGGAGGGAGTCGCCTCCGAGGTCCAGGTCATGGCGCTCGATCTGGCCGGCGTCGCGGTCGGCGCGGGGGCGGCCTGTTCCTCGGGAAAGACGGAGCCTTCCCGCGTTCTCCGCGCCATGGGGGTGGAGGACGGGACGAGCCGCTGCGCGATCCGCGTCAGCCTGGGCTGGAACAGCCGGGCCGGGGACGTGGATGTTTTCCTGGCCGCCTGGGGCGCGGTGACGGCGCGGCGTTCGTTATTGCCTCAGTAGGGTCTTGTGCGGCGGCTCCGGTGCGGGTATCGATGCCCCCGCACACATTGCGGCCCTTGGCCGCAACCAAAAATATTGCGGCCTTTGGCCGCAACCAAAATATGATTCGTATTACGGACCCTGAAAATCTTCGTAAGCCGCGAAGATTTTCAGGGTCCGTAATACAGGAGACGGATCGACAATGGTGAAAGTGACGTTCATAGAGAGAAACGGTTCCCAGCGCGTGGTGGAAGCGCCGGAGGGTCTGTCCGTCCTGGAGATCGCCCACCGCCACAAGCTCGACATCGAGGGGGCCTGCGAGGGTTCGCTGGCGTGCGCCACCTGCCATGTGGTGATCGATCCCGACTGGTTCCCGAAGCTCAAGCCGGCCAGCGAGGACGAGGAGGACATGCTCGATCTGGCTTTCGGCCTGACGGCGACGTCGCGCCTCGGCTGTCAGGTGATCGTGACCCGTGAACTGGACGGAATCGTCGTCAGGCTGCCGCCGTCCACCCGCAACATGGCCGTGGACAAGTAACCATCCGACGCATCGTGGTCGCCATGTCGGGCGGGGTCGACAGTTCGACCACCGCCGCCCTTCTCAAGGACCGAGGCTTCGACGTGGTCGGGGTCACGCTGCGTCTTTACGACCACGGGGCTTCCCTCCCCTCCCTTCCCTCCCTCCCTTCCCTCCCTTCCCGCGCCTGCTGCGCCGGCAGGGATATCCAGGATGCGCGCCACGTCGCCGAGCGACTCGGCATCCCGCATTATGTCCTGGACTACGAGGACCTGTTCCGGAACGAGGTCATCGCTCCCTTCGCCCGGTCCTACGCGCGGGGAGAAACCCCGGTTCCCTGCGTGCTGTGCAACCGGACGGTCAAGTTCCGCGATCTCCTGGGAGCCGCCCGCATGCTGGGGGCGGAGGGGCTGGCGACGGGCCATTACGTCCGCCGGGTGGACGGGGCGGAGGGGCCGGAGCTGCACCGCGCCGACCCCGCCCGCGATCAGAGCTATTTTCTGTTCGCCACCACGCGGGACCAGCTCGCGTTCCTGGAATTTCCCCTGGGAGAGATGGGGAAGGAGGAAACCCGCGCCCTGGCCAGACGGCTGGGGGTGCCGGTGGCGGAGAAGAGCGACAGTCAGGATATCTGCTTCGTGCCGGACGGCGACTATGCCCGTCTCGTGCGCCAGGAGTGCCCCGAGGCCGCCCGGCCGGGCGATATCGTGCATGAGGACGGCCGGATTCTGGGGCGGCACGGGGGGATCATCCACTTCACGGTCGGCCAGCGGCGCGGACTCGGCATCGGCGGGGGAGAGGCCCTTTACGTGCTCCGCCTGGAGCCCGAGACCCGCCGGGTCGTGGTCGGCCCGCGCCGGGGGTTGGAGCGTCTCCGCTTCCCCATCGGCGGCGTGAACTGGCTGGGCTCCGGGGCTTCGATCGCTCCGGAGGGCGTCCGCGCGGCCGTCCGCATGCGCTCGACCCAGCCCCCGGTCCCCGCGACGATTCATGGCCGGGGGGGCGACCGGGCCGAGGTGATCCTGGACGAACCGTTCGCGGGGGTGGCTCCGGGCCAAGCCTGCGTTTTCTACGCCGGAAACAGGATGCTGGGAGGCGGCTGGATTTTGCGCGGGGACGCGGCTTGCCCTTGACAAGACGGTCCCCCCCGCCGTATACGGCAGTCCCGCGTCAGGGGGCGGAGTAGCTCAGCGGTAGAGCAGGGGAATCATAATCCCTTGGTCGGCGGTTCAAATCCGTCCTCCGCTACCAAATCAACGCCGTTTTCGCATGAGAAGCTCGAAGTAGGCCGGGTAGACCGGCCAGAGCCGGTTTATCTCGAAGTCGAAGTCGTCGACGGGGACCGGGGCGTAGGTTTCGTGGCCGGGACACGCCCAGGTCGCCGCCCCTCGCCGGGACAAGGCCTCTTCCCTGGCGTTTCTCAGATAAAACAATCCACCCGGCCGCAGGGTCCGAGACAGATGCGACATATAATTCATGACGCTGGCAGGCTTCATTTCGCTGAATGAGTCAATATTGATTGCAGAATCAAAGAAACGATCTGGAAACAGTTCAATCTGATCAGGGGTCAGCATGATGACGCGCTTTCCACGCATGCGCCTTTCCAGTTCATGGAAATCGTTTGCGGGAGAAAACGGGCATATGGAATCTGGAAACAAGCTTCCCATGTACCACTCCGCAAGAGCGAGAATGGGGGGGATGTCGAACATAAAATAGGTGCACTGTGTCGTTGACAGCATCAGGCTTGCCAACCGCCCATACCCGCCGCCCACTTCGGCGATACAGGCCGTATCCGGCAGAAGCCTTCCAAAGGTAATATACTCTATTATTGACTTCACAGTGTCAATCGTAACTCTACGATCGCGATACAGGACCCAGAGGGGAGACCCCAACTCAGGCTCATTGAAGGCTGGCACTCTTGTCTGCAATTCATCAGCCAGATAAAAAGCGTAGTCCAACATCATGCAAACATATGTGATGTTCCTATCGTCTTTCCTGTCATTATAAAACTTGTGCATCCGCCTTATGGCGTTTTTCTGCCTGTTGCTGTTCACGGCGCTTGACAGGCATGCAAATTTATAATCATCAGAATCTCCAACAAATTCAAGACCCATGGATTTATTTACTTGTTGACTCTTAAAGCTGTTTATGTCTGACGTAACTAATTCAACAGATATTGAATCTTTAATTTCATCCCATATGTTTGATGGCTTATATAGATCACTCTTGCTTGCAAGGTGCTCCTGCATGGATTTTATACGCGAGAAAATAAATGCTTGATTGCCTGTGGCGTCCATGTGATTTTTGCCGATCATGTCTTGCGACTCGACGCGCGCGTTTAGTGTCGTTTATCGTATTCGTTATCGACCCGATGCTGTGTGATAAATGCGGTTCCTCGACGCGGCAAGTGAAATTGTCCCTCCGTCGTCAACTTGACGCCGTGCGGACAGTCGGGCACCGCGAATCCACCTGGAACGTCGAAGAGCCTGAAACTTGTTGATATCCACCCGTGTTTCCCCATACAAGTTGCGAATGAGACGCAATTGCGATTTCCGCCATGGTCCGTCACGAGGGGTAATTATGAAGAAACGTCTTGGAATGTCGGCGGTTGCCGTTGTCGGTCTGGTTTCCGGCGCGGCGCATGCCGTCGAGCCGCTCAAGCTCGGCGTCTCCGGCAACATGAAGCAGTGGTTCGGCGTGGTGAATCAGACGACGTCCGGCGCGCCCTATACCAGCGCCCAGGCAACCGCGACCGGCGGCCGCGACTACGCCAACACCGGCCTCGCCAGCGACACGGAGGTCTATTTCAAGGCGTCGACCACCCTGGACAACGGCCTGGAAATCGAGGCCCGCGTCGAGATCGATATCGTGGACAAGGGCAACGGCGCGGCCAATTCCACCCCCCAGAACGTCGCGGTTGACGAGGAATGGGCCTCCATCGGGTCCGCCAAGTACGGCAAGGTCTATGCCGGCGTCAAGGAATCCATCAACGTCTCCATGCACAACGAGGCCCCGGACGTGGGGATCGGCTACGGCGACGTGAAGGAATGGATTCACGAGCCGAGCGGCATGGTCATGTTCGGCGGCGGGGCCGTGGGCGGCGGGAACGACTGGGACTTCACCTCGTTCGAGGCCCTGATCGACGACAGCGCCTCGATCTCCTACATCACCCCGCAGTTCTATGGGCTCCAACTCGGCGTGAGCTTCGCGCCCAACGGCCAGGGCAACACCGGCGGCGCCGGAACCATCGGCCCCGCCAACCGCGCCTATCACCAGTCCGACGCCTGGGATGCCACGCTGGCATACACCCGGGAATTCAACGGCGTGACCTTCGGCGCCGACGCCGGAATCGGCGGAGCCCAGGGCAGCACGTCCGGGCAAAGCGGTCTCACCTCCACCGCGAACGTCTGGAACGCGGGCATGAAGATCGGGTATGCCGGGTTCACCCTGGGCGGCGCGTTCCTCGGCTACAACGACGATCTGAGCACCCGGTCGACCTCGGGCGCGCTGTCCCTGGACGGCAACTCCTGGAATGCCGGTCTGTCCTATGAAAACGGCCCCTGGGCGGTCAGCACGATGTTCTACCACGAAGAGCATCGGGGCAGCATCGGGACCGGGGACAACAAGATCATCACCTCGCAAAAGGCGGAAAAGTTCAATACCTACCTCCTGTCGGGCAAGTACACCCTCGGCCCCGGAATCGATGCCAAGGCCACGGGGTTCTACGGCGAATACCTGGGCCGGAACTACGCCGCCGCCAACACCAATTACAATACGAAGGGAACCGGTCTGGTCACCGGAATCGACCTGACCTTCTGATCGGCGGGCCGGGGCGGCGGAGGATCGCCGCCCCATAACTTCTTTGTGTCGCCGGAGCAATCGGCGTACAAATGGCGGGTCAAGGTCTTTCCGAACTCAGGGGGCTCGCCCGTCTTGAAAGCTGCCGTCATCGTCTTTCCCGCGTCCAACTGCGACCGGGACGTCGCCGTTTCCATCGAACGGACGAGCGGGGTCAAGCCGCTCATGGTCTGGCACCGGGAGACGACTCTCCCCGATGACCTGGACTTGGTGGTTGTGCCGGGTGGGTTTTCCTACGGCGATTACCTGCGCTCCGGGGCCATGGCCGCCCATTCGCCGATCATGCGCGAGGTCAAGTCCCGCTCGGAGCGGGGATTGCCGGTGCTGGGCATCTGCAACGGCTTTCAGATTCTGACCGAGGCCGGAATGCTGCCGGGCGTTTTGATGCGCAACGCCCGTCTGCGGTTCATCTGCCGCGACGTGTATCTGCGGGTGGAAACCCACGACAGCCTCTTCACCGACCGTTACGAGACCGGCGAGACGGTCCGCATTCCCATCGCCCATCACGACGGCAACTACTTCGCCGACGACGCCACCTTGAAGGAGATCGAGGACAACCGCCAGGTCGCCTTCCGCTATTGCGACGAGGAGGGGGAGGTCAGGCCCGAGGTCAATCCCAACGGCAGCCGCGCCAACATCGCCGGCGTCTTCAACCGCGACCGCACCGTGCTCGGGATGATGCCGCACCCCGAGCGCCTCGCCGAGGACATTCTCGGCGGAGCCGACGGCAAGCCCCTGTTCCTGTCCCTGGTGGAGGCCCTGTCATGAAGCGGCCCGCGACCCGTTGCGTCATGCGCCGTCCCGGCGCGCCCGCTCCCTCCGTTCCCCCCGTTTCCGCCCCCTCGCGGGAGAGGTCCGTCACGCCGGAGGTGGTCGCCGAGCACGGACTGTCGCCGGAGGAATACGAACTGGCCCTGGGCATCCTCGGCCGCGCCCCCAACATGACCGAGCTGGGAATCTTCTCGGTCATGTGGAGCGAGCACTGTTCCTACAAATCGTCGAAGAAATGGCTGAAGACCCTGCCGACCGAGGCGCCGTGGGTCATCTGCGGTCCGGGCGAGAACGCCGGCGTCATCGACATCGGCGATGGCCTCGCCTGCATCTTCAAGATGGAAAGCCACAACCACCCCTCGTTCATCGAGCCCTATCAGGGAGCGGCGACCGGGGTCGGGGGCATCCTCCGCGACGTGTTCACCATGGGGGCGCGGCCGGTGGCCAACCTGAACGCCCTGCGCTTCGGCAGTCCCGACCATCCGAAGACCCGGCATCTGGTGTCCGGCGTGGTGGCGGGCATCGGCGGCTATGGCAACTGCGTCGGGGTGCCGACGGTGGGGGGGGAGGTCAACTTCGATCCCTCCTACAACGGCAACATCCTGGTCAACGCCATGACGGTCGGCATCGCCGCCAAGGACCGGATTTTCTACTCGGGGGCGTCGGGGGTCGGCAATCCGGTGGTCTACGTCGGATCGAAAACCGGACGCGACGGCATTCACGGCGCCACCATGGCTTCCGCCGAGTTCAACGCCGACTCCGAGGAAAAGCGCCCCACCGTCCAGGTCGGCGACCCGTTCACCGAAAAGCTGCTGATCGAGGCCTGCCTGGAGTTGATGGCCACCGACGCTATCGTCGCCATTCAGGACATGGGCGCGGCGGGGCTCACCTCGTCGTCGTTCGAGATGGCGTCGAAGGGCGGGCTCGGCATCGACATGGACCTGGACAAGGTGCCCCAGCGCGAAAGGGGCATGACCGCCTATGAACTGATGCTCTCGGAAAGCCAGGAACGCATGCTGATGGTGCTCAAGCCGGGCAAGGAGGCCATGGCCCGCGCCATCTTCGATAAATGGGAGTTGGACTTCGCCGTGGTCGGCACCCTGACCGACACCGGGCGCATGGTGCTGCGCATGCACGGAGCCGTGGTTGCCGACCTGCCCATCGATCCCCTGGCCCAGGCCTCGCCCGAATACGACCGCCCGTGGACCCGGACGGAGCGGCCGCCGGTGGTCAAGCCCGACGACGTTCCCGCCCGCGACTGGCGCGAGGTCTTGAAAAAACTGATCGCCAGCCCCGACTTGGCCAGCAAGCGCTGGATCTGGGAGCAATACGACCACATGGTCATGGGCGACACCGTGCAGCGTCCGGGCGGCGACGCGGCGGTGGTGCGGATTCACGGGTCCAACCGGGGCCTCGCCATGACCACCGACTGCACGCCGCGCTACTGCGTCGCAGACCCCAGGGAAGGCGGCAAGCAGGCGGTGGCCGAGGCTTGGCGCAATCTGACCGCCGTCGGGGCGAGGCCGCTCGCCCTCACCGACAACATGAATTTCGGAAATCCCCAGAAACCCGAGATCATGGGCCAGTTCGTCGAGGTGTGCGAGGGCATGGCCGAGGCCTGCCGGGCGCTGGATTTCCCTGTCGTGTCGGGCAACGTGTCGCTCTACAACGAAACCTCCGGCCAGGGCATCCTGCCCACCCCGACCATCGGCGGCGTCGGCCTGCTGAACGATCTCGGCCGCATGGCCACCCTTCCCTTCCGCCGGGAAGGCGATGTGGTGGTGCTGATCGGCGACGCCATCGGCGGGCGCGGCGGCTGGCTCGGCCGGTCCCTCTACCTGCGCGACATCCTGGGCCGCGCCGAGTACGCGCCGCCGGAGGTGAATCTGTCCATCGAGCGCCGCAACGGGGATTTTGTGCGCGGATTGATCGAGGACGGCCGCGTCTCCACCTGCCACGACGTTTCCGACGGCGGGTTGCTGGTGGCCCTGGCCGAAATGGCCATGGCCGGGGGAATCGGCGTCTCCGTCTCCACCGATCCGTCCCAAGCCTATGCCCAGCCCCTGCATGCGTGGCTGTTCGGCGAGGATCAGGGCCGCTACCTGATCGCCGTTCCCGAGCACGAGGCCGACGGCATTCAGCGCGAGGCCTCCCGTGTCGGCGTCCCGTGCCGCCGCGTCGGGATCACCGGCGGGGAGACCCTTACCGTCGACGGCGGCGAGGGGCTGTCGGTCGCCTCCCTCAAGGCGGCCCACGAGGCGTGGTTGCCGAACTACATGGAGGGGCTCAAGTCGCCTTGACCAGATCGGTCAGGGTGACGCCCAGCCGGTTGCCCTCGGTGACAATGACCTGCCCGTAGGCGATCAGCCGGTCGTTGGCGTAGATTTCGACCGGCTCGTTGGCCTTCTGCTCCAGCTCGACCACGGCGCCGCGTCCGAGTTTCAGGAGTTGGTTGACCCGCAGGGTCGCCTTTCCCAGGACCACGGCGATCTCGACGCTGACGTCGTAGGCCGCCTGATAGCCCATGTCTCCCAAGGTCATCGAGTCCGCAGCCGGCGCCATGATCCATCCTCGGTTCGGCCATCCTCGGTTCAGCAGGCCGTTCGGGGCATTCTAAGCCAACTCCATCCCCAACTCCATCTTATGTCGAGAAAGATTGACGGGACGTTACCGCAGGGCCCAGGGCACTCGGCGCTTTGCGATGGAGGGGGATTGTATTACCCTCGGGGCCGGGATTTCGTACCGGGGAGATGGAGAGTGAAAGGTTTCGTCGTCTTGTCGCTGGCTCTGGCCGTCAGCTTTTCGGCCCATGCCGGAGAGAACAGCCCCACGGACCCGCACTGGTCCTACGAAGGTGAGCGCGGGCCCGCCGCCTGGGGCAAGCTGACGCCGGAATTTTCCGCCTGCGCGGCCGGGCAGACCCAGTCGCCGATCAACATCGCCGATGCCGAAAGCGCGGAGATGGTCCCGATCACGCCGCGCTACCGGGTGTCTCCCCTCGACGCGGTCTATGACGGCCGCATGGTTCAGGTCAACGTCGCGGCGGGAAGCTCCGTCGCCATCGGGGACCGCACGTACCGTCTGCTCACGTACCACTTCCATACCCCGAGCGAGCATCTCGTGGACGGGCGCGCCTATCCCATGGAGATTCATTTCGTTCACAAGAACGACGCCGGGGAGTGGGCGGTGCTCGGTGTTCTTGTCGAGCCCGGAGAGGCCAATCTGGCCGCCCAGGAGGTCTGGGACAATCTTCCGTCCAAGCCGGGGGTCCATGCCCGGCAAGAACGGATTCTGGTCAACGCCCGCGATCTGATGCCCGAGACCCTGGGCTATTACCGCTACACGGGCTCCCTGACGACCCCGCCATGCCGCGAGGGGGTCAACTGGTTCGTGCTCAAGACCCCGATGCAGTTCTCCGCAGAGCAGATCAAGCAGATTTCGGACGTCATGGGCCGCAACGCCCGGCCGGTTCAGGAGCGGCACAACCGCATCGTCCTGGGCACCGCCAAGGTGGGCAAGTGATGGCGGCGCGGAGGGGCTTGGCCCGGTCGGGCGGTCTCGTCGCCGCCGCTCTCCTGGCTCTTGCCGGGTGCGCGGGCGAGGAGCCGGCGGGTCTTGCCGGGGAAACGCCCCGGCCGAGGATCTCGACGACCTCGGACCCATCCACCGCCATTTGCGAGGGCGACTACGGGCACGCCTGGAAACTGGCCGCCGACGGCTTGTCCACGGACCGGTCGAATCCGCGCCTCGCGATCCTTGCGGCCTACGCCCTGGAGCAGATGGGACGCCCGGTTCAAGCGCGGATGGTCTACCGTCAACTCGTGGCCGCCGACGATCCGACCCGAGTCCTTCTCGTGTGCGGAGACTCCACCCCGTTCGACGGCCGGGCCTCGGACGTCGCCAATCTGCGCCAGCGCGCGGTGGAACGGACGCTGGCCTCGCTCGGGGTTCTGGTGGACCGGCTCGATCCCGTCCCCGAGCCCCCGCCGGCGCCTCCACCGGTGCCCGCGCCCGTGGCCGCTGCTCCCGAGCCCCCGCCGGTGGCCGCCGCGCCCGAGAAAAAGGGGCGGCGCTATCTCAGCCACATGGAATCGTACAGAACCCGCGCGGCGGTGGATGTGGGCTGGAGCCGGCTGAAAGCGCGCCACGAAGCCGAACTGGGCGGCTTCGCCCCCCACGTGGAAAAAATCGATCTGGGTCCGGGAAAGGGCGAATTCCTCAGGCTGGGCGTCGTCTTCCCCGCGCGCAAGGACGCGAAGGCCCTGTGCGAGATGCTGGGAAAGACGCAGCAATACTGCTCGGTCGAAAGGACGAAATAGCCCGCCCGACAGCCCGCCGGTCTATCTCGGGTAATCGAATTTCAACAGCCGGGCATTCGTGTAGGCCTGTTCGCCGACCTTGGTCCATTCGACCAGGTTCGTGCGGGCCTTGACGTAGGCCTGGGCGATTTTTTTCGTCATCGGATCGTCGGAGGCCAGGAGTTCGGCGATGATCTCGCCGGAGGCCTGGCCCAGGGCGGTGAGGATGTCGCGCGAGAACTGACGCAGTCTGACCCCATGGACGGTGATCAGCGACTCCAGGGCCGCTCCGTTGCGGGCGTTGAGTTCGGACAGCATCAGATCGTTCTCGGCCTGCGCCGCCGCCTGCACGATCGCCTTGAGGTCGGCGGGCAGGGCGTCGAACTGCTGCTTGTTGACCATCAGTTCCAGCGCCGCGCCCGGTTCGTGAAAGCCCGGAAAGTAATAGTTGGGCGCGACCTTGTAGAGGCCCAGAGCCATGTCGTTGTGGGGACCGACCCATTCGGTGCCGTCGATGGCCCCGGATTGCAGGGCGGCGAAAATCTCCCCCGCCGGCAGGAGAACAATGTTGGCGCCGAGCTTCTTCAGAATTTCTCCGCCCTGGCCCGGCATCCGGAACTTGAGGCCCTTGAAATCCTCGACCGAGTTGATTTCCTTGCGGAACCACCCGCCCATCTGCACGCCGGTGTTGCCGCCGGGAAAGGGCTTGACGCCGAAGGGCGCATACAACTCGTCCCAAAGCTCCTGCCCGCCGCCGAAGGCGATCCAGGCGTTGTGCTCGGCCGCCGTCATGCCGAAGGGAACGGTGGTGAAGAAGGGCATCGCCCTGCTTTTGCCGATGTGATAGTAGGAGGCGTCGTGGCCCATCTCCGCCGTCCCGCTCGCCACCGCGTCGAAGCATTGCAGGGCGGGAACCAGTTCCCCCGCGGCGTAGAGCTTGACCGTGAGACGGCCGCCGCTCAGGTCGCCGATGCGCTTGGCCAGACGCTCGGTGCCGGTTCCCAGTCCGGGCAATCCCCTGGGCCAAGCCGTGACCATCCGCCACTCCATCTTTCCCTGAGCGATCGCCGGACGCGGGAATGCCGCTGCCGCGACTCCGGCCGCGACCGCTTTGCCGAGGAATGACCGACGCTTCATCTTCGTTCTCCTTTTTACCCGCCCTCAATCGCCGGGCGGTCTCCGACCCTGTGTCTTTCGGCGCAGGAGCGCCGCCCCGCGTTCCCGGAAGGTCAGGGACCTTCCAGGAACAGTATCAACCCTTGAATCGTATGAACAGGCGCCAGGGCGTAACTCCGAGAAGAATCGCCACCAGCCGCCACCAGCGGGGCAGATAGGCCACGCCTCCCGGCCCACCCAGGCGCGCGAGGATGGCGCGGGCGATGCTGTCGGGAGACGCTGCCAGGGGGCCGCCCCGTCCCGGAAGCATCGAGGTGTCCATGAACCCCACCCGATAGAGCTGAATCCGGCAGGGATAGGCCGACAGGCGATGGCGCAGGGCCTCGAAGTAGAATTCCAGGCCGCGTTTGGCGGAGCCGTAGACCATGTTGCGCGACCGCGCGCGCATGGCCGCGACCGAACCGATGCCGACCAGATGGGACAACGAACCGTCCATGAGATCGGGCAGGAAGGCGTTGGCGATGGCGACCGGGCTGGTGTAGTTGACGGCGATCACCCGCTCGAGCGCGGCTTCCTCCATGGGGCCGTGGTCCGTGTCGTCGCCGAGCCCCGCCACCAGGAACAGGGCGTCGACGCGGCCCAGCTTGTCCTTGATCCGCGCGCGCAGCCCCGCCGCGTCGGGGACGGCGAGGTCCGCCTCCAGCCAACGGACGGAGGTGGCGAAACGTATCCTCAGATCGCAGGCCACGGCCTCCAGATCGCGGCTGTCCCGCGCCACCAGAACCAACTCATGTCCGGCCTCGGCCAGACGCTCGGCCAGGGCGCGGCCCAGTCCCGCCGAGGCTCCCACCACCGCCGCCTTCATAGCTCCAGCCTCCGGGACAGGGACGACCGCATCCGCCGTCGGGGGTCGAACGCGGCAAGGCGGCGGCGGAATTCGTCCAGCCCGGGATATTGGGCGGCCACCGCCCGGGCGGGAAGGCGCGCGTCCTTGATGAGGTTGGCGCGGCCTCCGTGATCGGCGTCCAGGGCGTCGAGTTCCGTGAACAGGGTCCGCGCCTGTTCCCCTCCGGCGGCTTCGAGGGCGACGCTCAACCCCTCGCCCTCGAACCGCAGCAGTCCGGGGGAACCTCCGAACGGCTTCATCACGAACAGCCCCGGCGTCACGCCATGGCGGTCGAACAGCCGGCGCAGGGAGGTCAGATAGGCCGGGGCCGCCGCCCAGGGTACCAGGGTCTGGTGCTCCAGGAACCCCTTGCGGCCATAGAGGTAGAAGTAATAGGGCAGCCTCGCGAACGGAAAGGCCGCTTCCGCCGCGCCCAGCTCCCTCGGCCGGCGCCAGCGCAGGGATTGCGCCAGATTGACCACCGCGATGCCCGGACGGTTCATCACGCCCACCGGCAGCGCCCAAAGCTCCGGGTTGAGCGCCGGGTACGAGGCCAGCGGAAGGGCGGACCTCGGCCCGTTCAGAGGGCGGCCGTGAAAGACCAAGCCGGGACCCCGCCGCCCCGAAGTCGCCATGTCATGCCAGGAATAGAGCTGATCGGCGTCGCCCTGCCGGTCGATCAATGTCTCCACGGCCGCTTCGAGGGAGGCGACCGGCACGGGCTCGACCCGCATCCGTCCTCCCGGCATGGGTTGCAGCAGGATCGTCGCGGTGGCGATCACCCCCGTCAGACCAAACCCGCCGATGGTCAATTCCAGGAGGTCCGCCCGCTCGTCGGCGGACAGGACAAGGCGTCCGTGATCCGGGTGGATCAGATCGAGTTCTAGGACCCAGCGGCCGAAACAGCCGTGGGCCAGGGGATTCTTGCCATGGACGTTGCCGGCGATGCAGCCGCCGACGGTGATGTCGGGATGTCCGGGTTGGGCCGCGATCTGCCATCCGCGCGGCGCCAGAAAGCGGAACAGCTTGCCGAGGGTGATGCCCGCCTCGACGGTGATGGTCCCGGCTCCGGGGTCGAAGGCCAGGATGCGGTCGAAACGCCGCATGTCCAGCGCCAGCACGTCCTCGCCGAAACCGGCTCCGGCCAGGGACAGCCCGGCCCCACGCGGAATGCCGGGCACGCCCGGCAGGGCGTCGAGGAAGCGGAGACGGTCGGGCACCAGCCACCGCCCCCGGGCGCTCTCGCCGAACCCCAGGCTATGAAAGGTGCGGGCAACCGGGGCGCTCATCCCGCCATCCGCATGTTGGTCTTGAGGAGCTTGATCGCGCCCTTGGCCTTGGAGACGAACTGGTGGACGGAACCCGTCTGGAGAACGCTGCGCAGAATGTAGCGGGGACGGAAATAGAAGCGCCGGTAAGCGCCTTTCTGGAGCCGCACCAGGGTGGCGAGGTCCATGTACTGGTTCCAATGGTCCACGATGAAGTCGCGGGCGGGGGCGGCCGCGAACTCCTGCCACCGTCCGGCGGCCACCACCCCAAGCGCCACCGCGTCGTCGTACATCTCGGTGTTGGGGTAGAGCTTCAGCACCGAAACCTGGGCATAGTCGGGGTCCAGGTCGACCAGGAAGTCGATATTGCGGCGGACGTCCTCGGGGGTCTTCTCGAACGGCTGGCCGATGATGTAGTCGGCCACCGTCAGGATGCCCAGCTCGCGGCACCATTTGAAGGCGTCGCGAATCTTCGCGGTGGTGACGCCTTTCCTCAGCGCCTTCAGCCCCTCGTCGGTGCCGGTCTCGACGCCGAAGGAAATCATGCGCAGCCCGGCCTTTTTCGCCCGCACCAGCGACTCCCGCCCGACCCCGTTGACCCGCCCCCGGAAATCCCAGGTGATCTTGAGACGGCGTTTTTCCAGGGCGTCGCAGAAGGCGATCACTTTCTTCTCGTTGATGTTGAACAGATCGTCGTAGAACCGGAACTCCTTGTAGCCCATGGCGAGGCAGGCCTCGATTTCGTCGCAGACCTTTTCCGGGGAACGTTCCCGGTAACTCTTGATCGGCACGTCGCAGAACGTGCAGCGATAGGGACACCCCCGCGACGACAGGATGGTCGCCAGATCGTCGGTGGAGCCGATGATGTTGTGATAGCGGTACTGGCGGATGTGGCTCCGGTTGAGCATGGGCAGGGCGTCGATGTCCTCCACATAGGCGGCGGGAACGTTGACGCGGGCCAGGAACCGCTTGTCGTGGACCGGGTTGTCCAGGTGGCCCCGGATGGAATCGCGGGTGTAGACGCCCCGGATGTGGGTGAAGTCCTCTCCCTTTTCCAGACAGTTGACCAGTTGGGTGAACGCCTCCTCGCCCTCTCCGACCACGATCGAGTCGAACTCGGGCAATTCGGCCGCCTCTTTGGGATAGGCGATGGGGTGGTGTCCGCCCAGGCACAGGTGGGCGTGGGGGACGATCTCGCGGATCAGGCGCGCGGTCAGCACCACGTCCATCAGGCAGACGGTGAAGCTGGTGATCCCCACCACGTCGGGACGGGTCTCCTCGATATACCGGCGCAGGCCGTCGTAGCGGGCGCGCTCGGCGACGCAATCCTTGAAGAACAATTGATGGCCGTGGGTCCTGGCCTCCAGGTGGGACAGCACGTACAGCGCCCCCAGGGGGGGGAAGTCCCCGAAGGAATCCGCCTCCAGGAATTCCTCGCCCCGCTCGTCGGGGTTTTCGACCACCTTGTTGAGGTCGGGCGGATTGATGAGCAGGATGCGCATGTCGTCCTTTCCTAGCGTTTCCAGACGGCGAGGATCGACTTGCCGATGGTGTGTCCGGTCAGCGGATCGATCAGCCTGGATACGGGTACCATAAGCCGGTCCCAGGACAACACCTGGTTTTGGGTCGGCATCCTGGACCGCAGCAGCAGACGGTTGGCGAGGGAAGCCAGCAACCCCACCGAATCGAGGTAACGGATTGTCACCGGTGTCGTCCCCTCCGGCGTGATTTCCCGCATCCGGGCCCGGTCGTAACGGCGCACATGACCGATAGCCGCGTCGAAGGGGGCGTAGAGGAACCGGTGGGCCGGAGACAGCACCAGCAGACGCCCGCCGGGCCGGAGCAGCCGGACGGCCCGGCGGAGTTCTCCGGCGTCGTCCTCGATATGCTCCAGCACGTCGATATAGACGACGCTGTCGAAGGCGGACTCCAGGCCCCGGGCGATCAGGTCGGAGGTGGTTCCGGCTTCCACCCGGCAGGCGGGGGGCAGGCGGCCCTCCTCCACCTCCCGGTGAAGGACGCGGACCATCGCCGGGTCCGGTTCCAGGCAGACCCACAGCGACTGGCCCCGGCAAAGGGCCTGCGTGGTGGACCCGAGCCCGGCTCCCACCTCCAGGACCTCGCCCCCGAGGTGGGGGCCGACGGCGGCGGCGAAATAGCGCTTCCAGTTGACGGCATGGGCGAACAGCGCCAGCTCCCCGCCTTGATAGTCCAGGCTCGTCGCGGCGTCCGTCATGGATAGAGCCCGTGGATGTCCTGAACATAGACCTCGGCGTGGAGCGAGGGAATCATGGGCATGTTGCTCCGTTCCTGGAGCGTGAGCAGACTGGTGCCGAGCAGGCCGGACAGGACCGTCAGCAGCGCCAGGGCCAGAAACCCCACCATGTTGGAGGCCCAGCCCGGCACCACCCAGTCGAAAGAGACGAACCGCACCACAACCACCGCCACCACCGCCAGGGCCGCAACCAGGATGGAGGCCAGCGACAGCCGGACGAAAACCGTGTCCGCGAACACGGTGATGGCTTGCAACCCGTGCAGGATGAGGCCGATGAAGTTCATTTTCGGCTCGCCGGCATAGCGGCGCCCCCGGACGGTCGGCATCGCCGCCATGGGAAGTTTCGAACGCAGGCAGGTGGCGGGCAGGCTGTTCCACAGGTTGGGCATGAAGGCGAGCCGCCGGGCGGCGGCCGGACGCAGGGCGCAGTAGTTCCCGAACGACAGGGAAACCCCGGTCAGAACGCGGAAGGCGAACTTGTAGAGGCGATAGAAGACCTTGAACACGGGACCCTCCGAGCGCTTGGCCCGGTGCGCCATGACGATGGGCGCCCCGTCCCGCTCCAGCGCGTCCAGAAGCCGGGGCAGATCGTTCGGATCGTCCTCGCCGTCGCCGTCCATCACCACCACGGCATCGAAGCCCTCGCGCTTGGACGCCAGGGTCAGACCCACGGCAATGGCCTTCTGATGGCCCAGGTTGCAGGCCAGGGCCGCCACTTCCACCCCCGCCACCTGCGGCAGCGAACCGGGGGGCCAGGACAGGCCGTCCATGGGCAGGGACGACCCGTCGTCCACCGCCAGGATGCTGGCGCGGTGGCCGGACCCGTCCAGGGCGCGGTCGATTTCCACCACCAGCCGGCGGAACGAAACCCAGTCGTTGAAGATGGGAACCACGAACATCAGGTTCACTTCGCCGTCTCCCCGGAACAGTTCCTCGCCCCGGCGATGGCGTAGGGGTCCGTCCCCCCTTGGCGGAACAGGGCCTCGGCCAGACAGAGCCGCTCCAGCATCTTGGCCCGCGCCTTGGGCGGCATGGCTTGAAGCTCCAGGTTGAGCACACGGCGCTCATGGTACAGCGCGCCGATCACATATCCCGGAGAGTGGACCACCGCCGTCTGAAGCGCAAGAACGGCGGCAAGCGCCAGGGTCCAGCGGGCCAGACGGTTCCGCAGGCCGACCCACCCGGCCTCGTCGAGGGGCCGGGAGGTCCACGCCAGGAGCGCCCGGAGTCCAGAGGTCATCCGTCCGATCATTTCTTCGGCTCCACGGCATAGATGCCCAGGGTTCCGAGGCACGAGCGCGGCACGGACCCGGCCTCCAGGCGCACACCCTTGAGCAAGGCGCGTTCACAGGGCGCGGTCTCGTTTTCCCCCGGCCTCGGAAGAATGGCCTGGGCGGGGTCCATGCCTTCGAGGTCCCAGTGGGTGACGCCGCCCAGGTGCGGCGACGACGGCGACCGGAACCCGCTCCACGGGTCGTACCCCACCGCCGCGACCAGAACCGCCACGGCCACGAGCCCGCCCCGCCAATGGCCGACAAAGTGAGTGGATATCGTGCATCGCGCCAGGATGGCGCCGAGCACGAGCGGGGCGGTGCCGTAAAACACCCAGACCTGATGGGTGACGCCGTGCTGGTCATGGCGGACGAGCACGAGCCCGATCAGGGCCGCCAACAGAAACACCTCGGCAATGCGCAGGATTTCCCGCCGCGACGGATCGAGCCCGCCCGCGATGGCCCGGATGGGGAGGACCCAGTATTTCACCGCGATGACGAGCAGGAGCAACAGAATACCGGAGACGTACGCGCCGGGAAGAAACCGCTGCACGGTGTCGGAATTGACGAGCGCATCCCCGATCGCGGGGTAGTAATCGAACGCGGCCCGGCCGCCGCCGGGATTGAACAGGGACAGTTTGATGGACACGTCGGCGAAGGGTTTGGGCCTGAACGAGGTGAGCGCCAGTTGGATGAAGGTGACGGCCCCGCCCACAACCACGGCCGGATGAAAGGCGGTGCGCGGAAAACGCGCCGCGACCCAGACGGCGGTGACGAAGGGCAGATAGAAGATGGACGCCTTCCCGCCGACCATGGCCAAAAGAACGAACAGCGCGTCCCGGGCCGTCCGCTCCTCGTCTCCGGCCCGGTCGAAGAACAGGATCAGGGCCAGTTCGAACACGAACACGATGTAGTAGAACGTGCTTTCGGTGAAGGCCGAGTTGATCTCCCGATGAAAGACCAGGAGACCGGCCGTGAGCAGCAGCGCCGTTTCCGGCATGGAACGCCTGGACGAACGGAGAACGACGAAGGAAAAGCGGGCGATCACGAACGCCAGCAGCAGGAAACGGACTTCCAGCGCGTCCAGCATGGTCGCCCGAGGCAACAGCGCGGCCATGGCGGCAAGCGCCATCGACGGCGGCATGTGCGAGGCGGACACCTCCCACGGGTAATAGGTGGGAATGCGCAACGGACCGACATAGTCGGCCAGAAAGACTTCCACCACCTGCCCCAGGAAATAATTGTTGTCGCCGATATGGACGAAACGGAAATGGAACGGCAACGCCACTCCGACACCGATCCCCGCCGCGAGGCAAGCCAGAAGGACGGCCCGCCGGTCGATCGCCGGAAAGCCTTCCCGCAGGGGCCGCCGCAAAAGGGCCAGGAGGACGATCCACCCCGCCGCGATGGCGAACCGGCCAACCGGAACGACGGCCACCGGCGCCACCCAGGCCAAGGCGCCGCAGACCCCACCGACCAGGGCCAACCCGGCAAGAAACCGGCGCCCAAACGGAGCCCCGGGAAGCGCCAGCCCCCCAACCCCCATCAACCCCAGCGACGCCGCCAGGACCAGACCATACGAAACGACGTCCATACCCGCCCCGTCAGCCCCCGCCCTGCCCCGGAACAACAGATAGCCTAGGAATGTAAACAAGCATATACGGAGCTTTTGGGCGTGAGAAGTCGCCTTGTCGGCACAGCCACGACGGACATACGGCGGGGGAACACATTAGAGGGCAATGGCAGCAAACAACAGCCATGCATTGCAATGGTCTGTTGCGAAATACAGGACACCGAATTCATGTGTGGACGACCGCGCAGCGACTTGTCCTTGATGGACGCGAGCACGGTGTCACCCTGACGGTGGAGGGGGACAATTCCATTCACCGCGTCGAGGAGCCGGATTTTTCCGGCCCAACGGTTGCGGATCTCGCCGCGTCTCCTTGCTCTTCCTGGCTTGTCTTTCCTGGTGGGCGATGACGGGTTCGAACCGCCGACCCTCTCGGTGTAAACGAGATGCTCTTCCAACTGAGCTAATCGCCCCGACCGTCGCCGGGAAGCGGGGGCTGAAAATGAACAATGCCGGCCGCAAACGCAACCGGCATCGCCACAACGCAACACCCGGGAACAGAAACCGGCCGACGCCCAGTCGATGGCGTCCTTCGACACTTGGTTGATGGCGTCCTTCGACGCCTAGTTGATGGCGTCCTTCAGCCCCTTGCCGGCCTTGAACTTCGGCTGCTTGGACGCGGAAATCTGAATCTTCTCGCCGGTCCGGGGATTGCGCCCCTCGCTCGCGGCGCGCTCGCTCACGGTAAATGTGCCGAAGCCAACCAGCCTCACTTCGTCTCCGGCCTTGAGCGCCGAGGAAATCGCATCGAACACGGAATCAACGGCCTTCGCCGCGTCGGCCTTCGTCAGGCCGCTGCCGCTCGCCACGGCCGCAATGAGATCGTTCTTGTTCACCTTAGGGCCCCCTTCATTGGATCAGTCGCAATGCACCACACGCCACGCATTATCCGGTACGTACCACCCGTTGCGTATTTTCCGTCACGTGCTTGTCGGTCGCTCTATTTTTTGATGCGTTCCCTCATCGCGGCCCGATTTTAGAACGCTCATTTCAAATCCGTCAATCGGAATGCACAGCAAAATCGTGCATTTTTCCGGGGCGGAGCCCATCCGTCTCCCCGGACCGCCGCGCCCTCCCACAGCAAAACGAGCCGTGCGCGGATCAGGACAAAATAACCGGACACGTCTCAGTGAGTCACAATCGCGTCGTCTTCCATGACCGGGGTGGGCGGAACGACATCGTCACTCGGCTCTTCCCACTCAATCGGCACAAGACGCTGGGTCAAGGCCCTCTCCAGGACTTCGTCCACGGTCGAAACCGGGATGATTTCAAGAGTTCGCTTCACGTTGTCCGGGATTTCCGCAAGGTCCTTTTCGTTCTCCTTTGGGATGAGGACCGTCTTGATGCCGCCGCGCAAAGCCGCCAGCAGCTTTTCCTTAAGCCCCCCGATCGGCAGAACCCGGCCGCGCAGGGTGATCTCGCCGGTCATGGCGATGTCCTTGCGCACCGGAATCCCGGTCAATGCCGAGATGATCGAGGTGCACATCGCCACCCCCGCCGAGGGGCCATCCTTCGGCGTGGCCCCCTCGGGGACGTGGACGTGGATGTCCCGTTTCTCGAACACCGTCGGCTTGATCCCGAAGTGGACCGAGCGGGAGCGCACATACGAACGCGCCGCCTGGATCGATTCCTTCATCACGTCGCCGAGTTGACCGGTGAGCGTGGCCCCGCCCTTGCCCGGCATGAGCACCGCCTCGATCGACAGCAATTCCCCGCCGACCTCGGTCCAGGCGAGCCCGGTGGTCACCCCCACCAGATTCTCAAGCTCCGCCTCCCCGTAGCGGTATTTGCGGACGCCGGCGTATTTGCCCAGATTGCGGCAGGTCACGACAACCCGCTTGAGGCCCCGCATCAGGATATCCTTGGTCGCCTTGCGCGTCATGTTGGCGATTTCGCGCTCCATATTGCGGACGCCGGCCTCGCGGGTGTAGTACCGGCACACGTCCCGGAGCGCGTCGTCGGTGATGCTCCATTCCTCTTTCTTCAGCCCGGCCGCCTTCATCTGCTTGGGGATCAGGTGGCGCTTGGCGATCTCGATCTTCTCGTCGTCGGTGTAACCCGCCAGCCGGATGGTCTCCATCCGGTCCAGCAGGGGCTGGGGCATGCGCAGGGTGTTGGCCGTGGTCACGAACATCACGTCCGAAAGGTCGTAGTCCACCTCCAGGTAGTGGTCGTTGAAGGCGGAGTTCTGCTCCGGGTCCAGCACCTCCAGCAGAGCCGACGCCGGGTCCCCGCGCCAATCCGCCCCCAACTTGTCCACCTCGTCGAGGAGGAACAGCGGGTTCGAGGACTTGGCCTTCTTCATCCCCTGGATGATCTTGCCCGGCATGGAGCCGATATAGGTGCGCCGGTGCCCGCGAATTTCCGCCTCGTCGCGCATGCCGCCCAGGGAAACGCGCACGAAGTTGCGGCCCGTCGCCCGCGCGATGGACTTGCCGAGGGAGGTCTTGCCGACGCCGGGAGGCCCGACCAGACACAGGATCGGCCCCTTGATCTTGCTGACCCGCAACTGCACCGCAAGGTATTCGAGAATCCGTTCCTTGACCTTTTCCAGACCGAAGTGGTCTTGATCGAGGATCTTCTTGGCTTCCTTGATGTCGCGCTTGACGCTGGTCCGCTTTTTCCAGGGGATCGAGAGCATCCAGTCCAGATAGTTGCGCACCACGGTGGCCTCGGCCGACATGGGGCTCATGCTCTTGAGCTTCTTCAGCTCCGCCGTCGCCTTTTCCCGCGCTTCCTTCGAAAGACGGACCTTGGCGATGCGTTCCTCGATTTCCGCAGACTCGTCGCGGCCCTCCTCGCCCTCGCCCAGTTCCTTCTGGATGGCCTTCATCTGCTCGT
The DNA here is from genome assembly GCA_015228695.1 of Alphaproteobacteria bacterium. GTDB lineage: Bacteria > Pseudomonadota > Alphaproteobacteria > Rhodospirillales > Rhodospirillaceae > JADGDA01. The sequence continues at coordinate 2,457 of JADGDA010000002.1, read as the reverse complement.
TCAGATAGTATTCCCGCTGGGTCTTCTCCATCTGCCGCTTGACGCGGTTGCGGATCTTCTTTTCGACCTGCAACACCCCGATCTCGGACTCCATGTAGGAGTAGACCCGCTCCAGCCGCTCGGAGATGGTCTCAAGCTCCAGCATCTCCTGCTTGTCGGCGATCTTGAGGGCGAGGTGGGAGGCGACCGTGTCGGCCAGCTTGCCGGGGTCCTCGATCTGGTTGACGGACACCAGGACCTCGGGCGGGATTTTCTTGTTGAGCTTGATGTACTGCTCGAACTGGGTCACGACCGAGCGGGACAGCGCCTCCATCTCCTGGAGATCGCCGGTCTGGTCCTCCATCGGCTCCGCCATGGCCTCGAAGAACTGGTCGTTGTCGGTGAAGCGGGAGATCCGCGCCCGCTGCCCCCCCTCGACCAGCACCTTGACGGTCCCGTCGGGGAGCTTGAGCAACTGAAGCACGGTCGAGATGGTCCCGACCCCGTACATGTCCGCGACCGACGGATCGTCCTGGGCGGCGTTGCGCTGGGCCACCAGGAGAATCTGCTTGTCGTCCCTCATGACGTCCTCAAGGGCGCGAACCGATTTCTCCCGGCCGACGAACAGCGGCACGATCATGTGCGGAAAGACGACGATGTCCCGCAACGGCAGGACGGGGTAGGCATGTCCCGGAGCGCTCGTCAATTGGCTACCTCACTCGTTGGGCCACACCATCCGGGCCGCTGACCGCCCAGTCCCCCCATGGGTCTGAACCTCATGGACATGTGGGCGTCGGCTCCGCCCGGGTCAAGTGCGGGAACACAGGCGTCAGGCGCTCGACCCGAAGTCCTCGCGCCGGTCGGAATAGATGAACAGGGGGTTCGCCCGATTCTCGACGGTCTCCCTGTTCACGACGCATTCTTCCACGTCTTCGAGAGTCGGCAGATCGAACATGGTCTCCAGCAGAATGCTCTCCAGGATGGAGCGCAGGCCGCGAGCCCCGGTCTTGCGGTCGATCGCCTTGTGGGCGATGGAGCGGAGCGCCTCGTCGGCGAAGGAAAGGCGGACGTTTTCCATCTCGAACAGCCGCTGGTACTGCTTGACCAGGGCATTTTTCGGGGTGGTCAGGATTTCCACCAGGGCGTCCTCGTCCAGGTCCTCCAGGGTGGCGATCACCGGCAGGCGGCCGACGAACTCGGGGATCAGGCCGTACTTGAGCAGGTCCTCGGGTTCGACCTCGCGCAGGATGTCGCCGGTGCGGCGCTCCTCCGGGCCGCGCACGTCGGCGCCGAAGCCGATCGAGGTGCCCCGCCCCCGCTGGGAAATGATCTTCTCCAGCCCGGAGAAGGCCCCGCCGCAGATGAACAGGATATTGGTGGTGTCCACCTGGAGGAATTCCTGCTGCGGATGCTTGCGCCCGCCCTGGGGGGGGACGGAGGCGACGGTTCCTTCCATGATCTTCAAAAGGGCCTGCTGCACCCCCTCGCCCGACACGTCGCGGGTGATCGACGGGTTGTCCGACTTGCGGCTGATCTTGTCGATCTCGTCGATGTAGACGATGCCGCGCTGCGCCCGCTCGACATTGTAGTCGGCGGCCTGGAGGAGCTTGAGAATGATGTTCTCGACGTCCTCGCCGACGTACCCGGCCTCGGTCAGGGTGGTGGCGTCGGCCATGGTGAACGGCACGTCCAGAATGCGCGCCAGGGTCTGCGCCAGCAGGGTCTTGCCGCAGCCGGTGGGGCCGACCAGCAGGATGTTGGACTTGGCGATCTCGACCTCGTTGCTCTTGGAGCTGTGGCCGAGGCGCTTGTAATGATTGTGCACGGCGACGGACAGAACTCGCTTCGCATGAAGCTGTCCGATCACGTAGTCGTCGAGGACGCCGCAGATGTCGCGGGGGGTCGGAACCCCTTCCCGCGAGCGGACCAAGTGCGTCTTGTGCTCTTCCCGGATGATGTCCATGCACAGCTCGACGCACTCGTCGCAGATGAACACGGTCGGCCCGGCGATCAGCTTGCGGACCTCATGCTGGCTCTTGCCGCAGAACGAGCAGTAGAGAGTGTTTTTCGAGTCGCCGCCCGTGGACTTCGTCATCACGCCTCCACCCATCCCGCCGCCGGGCCGCCCACCGCGCCACCCTGGGCGCGGGACGCCATAAGCCACCGTCCATGTTAGCCGCACATACGGGCCGCCGACAACGACAAAAAGCCCAGAGTAATCGGGTGAACCCGATTACTCTTGTTTTTTTCGCCCCCTCAAGCGCCGGGCGTCGTGCCAATGGCACGCCTCCGGCGTGGCCGTTGGTAAAGCCTCTCTCCGGGCGGCACCGTGGGAACACTTCCCTTGCCCGATTGCCCCGACAAAAAGCCAATCCCCATCAAAAACCCGGACCGGTCCCCATCTCGGGCGGCCTTCGTCTCAGGCGGTCTTCGCCCCGTCTTCCTCGCCCGGGCGTTTCGTCACGACCTCGTCGATCA